>DAIPZW010000196.1:0-3869 GCA_036781965.1 Bacteroidales bacterium | reverse complement strand
TAATAGACCTTTTTAAAGTGCAACCGTGCTGCACAAAGTGTGCGACTGCTTTGCACAAAGTGTGCGACTGCTTTGCACCAAGTGTGCGGCAGTGCTGCCATTTTCAACTGTCTCTTTTACTCCTGACTTTGCTTCTCTCTTACGATTGTTTTGAAGACTTCTTCGCCAATACCTATGCGATAACCTTCGGAAGTATAGAGAACTCCGCCGTTATTCGTCATGTATAAAGTCAAAGGAAGCTTAGCCGGATCTAATTGTAGGGTTTCGGCAACGACAGTCAGTAATTCTTCGCCGCGATCTACGCCCCAAACGGTTTGTTCGGGTAAGTTCTTGAAGTTAGAAGCATCGAAGGTAGCATTCAGTTTAGTATCCGGAGAAATCAATAGGACTCCCCCGCCCCATTCGTCCATTATTGGCTTCACAGAAGGGAAATCTTGAAGGATATGTACGGAAGGTTCACGCCCCATATCAACTAAACACAACATCAAACCCTTTCCGTTGGCAATTTCCTTTAAAGTTTTCTTTTCTCCGCCGGTTGTTTCTATGATTGTGTTCATATCAACGATTCCTTTCACTAAGACTTTTCCTTCGGTTTCCGGTAGTTTTACATTAAAAGTAATAGTTCCCGAAGGCTTTAATTCGGCGTATTGAACATTAGTCGTAACAGAACCGTCATTTGCCCGGCTTCCTATGATCAAACGATAGTAACCCGCAGACATATTCAGTTCTAATTCATTCATACTAGGGTCAAACTCATCTCTTAAATCCAAAACTAAGAAATCTCCCTGCTCATATCTGGACAAAGTAAAATGATTTTGATAGTTGGGTTTGATACTGTTGGTGGGATCTAAGTTAATCTTAACAGTACCCTGTGTATTATCGGCAGATTCTCTTTCTTGATTTTCATCAAATACTTTGATCCAATTTCCATCTTTATAGAAATAAACTTTTCCGTCTTGAGGATTAATCTGAGCAGGGATATTAAATGAACGGCAAAGGGCTACAAAATAAATATCTCTCGACTTCGCGTCCGCTACTCTTAGCTCATGCGTACCTTTAGGGGAAATACGGCAATTATAATAGTTTTCATCCTTATTGATTGTGATTCTTTCCGAGACATATTCCACTAACAATTCGGGACGAGCACGGAAAGCCTCTTGTTCTTCGGCAGTAAATTGGGATTGTAAATAGCTTCTCCAAGGACGTATCAGTTCTCTTTCTATACGAGGAGAATAAATATAGGAATACATTTTCTCCAAGTCATGGGTCTTTTTAATAAAGTCAGCTAAATAATCAGCAGGCGTATCGCGCAAATCTTTTTCTGTCAATAAACCAAGAAATGAAAACAAGTTTGAACTATTTTCATGAGCAACCATAAAAGATCGAATTTCTTTCCAATTACCTTGAGCCATTGAAAGATACTTCCAGGTGAAACCTCCATGCCATCTATGCATTTCTGCAAGCGAATAAGCTTTCTCTTTACTTATAAAAGTATTCATATAAGCGTTCCGAACGGAATCTTCATAGATTAAACGGACGGCATTAGCCTCCATTTTGTTGGAAGAAACCGATTTGGACGGCTGTTCAAGCGGAGCATTCATCACGATCGTTTCCGTTTTTTCTGTTTTATCCTCTTTCCGAAGCACCAAGCTTATTTCATTCTCTTCTTTTGTTGATTTGGTATAAGTATATGAATCGCCATCATCTGCCCATATCAAGACATCTCCCATGCCGGTAGTAATAAAAGCTTCGCCTTGCTCGTTAGTTTGCAAAGTAGCTATGGGATAGAACTGAGCATAATTATATACTTTAAATTGTACTCGTATATTCGCCAGCGGATACTCTCCATCGGTTACGCTTACTTTGAGTCTTCTGGTTTCAGCATAGTTATCTAATAAATTAATCACGGAATACAGAGGCGTTTCCAACGTTTTTTCTTCAGGACCTGTATAATATCCGAAAACATTCGTATGAACCATCATCGCGCGCTTAGCAGGATCCGTAAACCAAGCCATATCTAGTTCCGGCTCCGGTTCGCATGCACCTAAATAATGCCATTCTCCATCAATCCAAACTTCCACCCAAGCATGATTACTATCGGTATGAACCCAACGAGGGGTATAACATTGACGAGCAGGGATACCTACGGATCTTAATGCCGTAGCTGTGAAAGCAGATTGCTCGCCGCAACGCCCCCAAGAGGTCTTTACCAAAGCCAAAGGGGAAGAAGTTCGAGGATCCGTACCGCGATAAGTAACTTTCTCATGACACCAATGATTTACTTCTAAAGCCGCCTCATACATCGATAGATCTTTGACTCTATCTTTGAGTTCTTCAAAAAAAGCAAGGCGTGCCGTATCCAAATCTTCATTGTTTACACGATAGACCAATACAAAATGGCGAAATATTCCATCGGGAATATTCTTTCCCCAAGAAAAATAATCACGAGCCTTAAATGCTGCATCGACTTGATCGAGAAAAAACTCTCCATCATAGTCAGCCAAATCACTTAAAGGCATATAAGCATATAAAAACTCCAAAGCCTCGCGCTGCTCTAGGGTCAAACCTCTTTTTTCAAAGACAGAAAATAAAGCTTCGCTTCTGTTTTCGGCTAATGATTTGCGTTTTTCAAATTGTTCGTGCACTCGCTGACGATAAGACTCGTCTTTCAAAAAGTGTTCTCCCTTATTACAGGCTAAAAAAAGAAAGGGAATTAGTAGTATCCACAACAGTTTTTTCATATTTTCTTATTTAATAAAATGATTGCTTCTTGTATCTTCTCTGCGGAAGCTTGAAAACTTCCATGTATCTCTTTGCAATGGGTAGAAGTCGTTATTTCCAATATATTATCCGGACTTACGCCTGCGCCGGGCATGATAATAATTCGATCTCCCGCTTGTTCTATTAATTTTGCCAAAACCTCCAAACCTTCTACCGCAGATGATTTTCCGCCCGAAGTTAATATCCGATCACAGCCTAAGTCTATACAATCTTCTAATGCTTGAAATAAATCATCTGTTTCGTCAAAAGCCCGATGATAAGTAACAGACAGGGAATAAGATTGAGCGAGTTTCACTAAGCGAGCGGTGTCTTGTTTGTTTACCTTATTATCCGAAGTTAATACTCCTACAACCACACCATCACAACCTATTTCTCCACAAAACCGAATGCTGTCTTCCATCATTTTCAGTTCGTCTTCGGAATAAACAAAGTCGCCTCCACGAGAACGAACCAAAACATGAAGTTTCATACCTTTTAATTGCCGAGCTTGTCTGATGTCTTCTTCCGTTGGAGTAGTTCCGCCGATAAGTAGTTCCTTACAAAGCTCTATTCGGTGCGCATTTGCAGAATTTGCAAGCAAAGCCGCCTCCAAAGAACCACAGCAAACCTCCAATAAAACAGGTTGTACTTTTTTCATGGGGCAAAGATAGTGATTTTTTTACTTCCTCAATTTATCTTCTTATAACTCAAAATGACCCAAACATAGAAAATAACTCCGAAGACAATAATGATTAAGATCGGACGAATAAGCTCATTGAAGGAACTTCCTTTTAGATAAATCATTCGAAGGGCTTCGGCGTAATAAGTTAAAGGAGTAAATTTAGTAATAACCTGCGCCCAGTCAGGCATACTTGGCACAGGCGTGAAAAGTCCGCTCATAATGATCATGATAGCTATAAAGAAAAAGGCAATGAAAGTAGCTTGACGAATGTTGGTCGAATAATTGGAAACAACTAAGCCGTATCTTGAGATGGCAAGTAGGAATAATCCGGAAACGAAATAGACTAAGAATAGATTACCTACGGGTTTCATTCCAGTCATGTTCGGAATATAAAATAAGTCACTTCTCGTTCCGTTCTCTAATTTTC
>DAIPZW010000195.1:0-3871 GCA_036781965.1 Bacteroidales bacterium | reverse complement strand
TCGGCTATATCTGTAAATCTAGATTTTATGCTTATATTTGAGGCTGAATAGTTACGTTTTTTTATTTATTTTTGTAATCTATAATTTAATGAATCGACTGCTTGTGAAAAAACAAATTGCATCTTTAATAATACTCTTTTGGTGCGGAATTTCTACTTGTGGACAGGTAATAAGTAATGATACGCTCTTCATCTACAACAATATGTTGGAAAAAGATAATAATCTTACTTTGGATGAACAGAAAGCAATCATTGAAAAAGCCATTTTTTATAGTGAAGGAACCGACCATATCTACGAAATGCTTTATTTCAAAGAAAAGGAAATCAGTTATTATTATTCAACGGCTAATTATGCTTACTTGCCTGACCTATCAAATGAACTTCTTGAGGAAGTAGATAAACATATTAAGCAATATCAAGGGGATAAAAAATGGATATATCTTCATGTAGATGCTTTGTATGATGTGGGAATATCTTTCGTATTGCAAGGGAATTATACCAAAGGGGCAGAGGTTTTTCATAAAATCTCGACCATTTACCCGGATGATTTGTATGCTTCGGCAAAAATGAATAATGGTTTAGGTATCATCTCGGCAAATAAGAATGCTTTTGAAAAGGCACTCTCTTATTTTTCGAAATGCTTGGAGCTATATATTTCATTGAACGAACAAAATGGGATTTTCAAAACTTATTCTAATATAGGTCTATTGTATTTATCGCAAAATAAACACCAAGAGTCTCTTTCTAACTTTCTGAAAGCTCATCAGGTGGTAGTGGAAACGGGAACTACCGGAGAGAAACAAATTAATGCTAATTATTATTTGGCAATGGCTTATTCGGGATTAGAGGATTATGATACGGCAAATGTTTTTTTCAAGGAAGCAATAAAAATGTCTCAGGAAAGACAATACAAACGCCTGCTTTGTTTTTCTCAATATAACTATGCCAAGAGTTTGTTCAGCCAGAAAAACTATCTTGCGGCGGAAGAAGAAGCCTTGAAAGCCTTGAAGTATTTCCAAGAAAGTGATTTAGGACAAATGGCAACTGATGCATTGGCTCTTTTGGCTAATATCTATGAACACAAAAAAGATTATGTGACTGCACTTAATTATCAAAAACAATATGCCGAGATGTTAAATAACTTCTTAAAGACAGAGAAGGAAGAAAACATGAAAAAACTCGAAAGCAGCATAGAGGATTATAAGTTGCAGAATAAAATTATTGACTTTGAATTGACTAAGACTAAGCTTTCTTATCGGAACTTATGGATAGGTGTATTGATGTTGGTGTCGGTTATTTTGTTATTTGTATTAATCATTCTCTACCGGAAGTTTTTTATTCAAAGAAAACGAAATGATTTAGTCATGTTGCACATGAAAGAAATCAAACAAAGGAATACGGAGCGCTTGCAATCAATAGAAGAGCGCATGAATGAAGAAATAGATATAAAAAATAAGGAATTATTATCTAACTCTTTGTTGTTTTTACGCCTAAGTGGGATTGCTTCTTCAATCATAGAGAAGATTTCTATCTTAAAAAAGAATATTTCCAAACCGAAAGTTAAGATTTTGGTCTATGAGATAGAGAGTTTGGTCTCTGAACTTTCATTAGATAAAGATTGGGGTGAGTTTGAATTCTATTTTCAACAAATAGATAGTGATTTTTTCAATAAGCTATCGGAGCAATTCCCTTCTTTGTCTCTAACCGAAAAGCGTATGTGTGTCTTTTTTCGTTTAGATTTGAAGAATAAAGAAATTGCTACGCTGATGCAAAAGACCGATCAATCGGTAAGTATGGCTAAGATTCGGGTTAAACGAAAAATGAATGTGGATTCAAACGAAGAACTTCTTAGCTTACTAAACTCTTTATAAAAGAATTTTCACAGATTGAGTTCCGCCTCTGCTTTTAAGTTTCACAATATAAACTCCGGCAGTTAAAGACGAAATATTTATACTATTCGATTTGGATTTAGAATTGATAAGTAATCGACCTTGAATATCATAAATAGATACTTGCTGTATATCGCTAACGCCGGTCAATACCAAAGTTTGATTGGAAACGATATAATAGCCCGGCTTTTCGTTTTTATATATTGCTTCGTCAATCGAATTAGGATTTGTTGTCGCTTTAGTATAAGCAATTAATCCATCTTCTTCTTGATATAAGGCTTTCACTCCATAGAATCCGACAGAGGAATCTGAATCAATCGGTAGTGAGAAAGACAATTGTTCCGTTTGTTCTACGATTAATTCTTCATCTTCATAAATGCTATAACCAATAATCCCTGTATTGTCTTCCGGTTCAAGCCAACTAACTAAAATTTCTTCATTTGTTTGGCTCACAGCTTTCAAGTTTCTGACATATTTATTTTGATTGCTTTCCATTAATGCCATAGCTGCAGGAGCATTGATAACTCCCGAATTAGGATTGATGTATAAATCTGTTTGGCTGACTTGAGTGGCAGAACGTTGTAAGATTTCTTTCATTTGATAGGCATTCAAATCAGGATAAGAAGAAACAATAAGAGACACTAAAGCCGAAGCTACGGGTGCTGCCATTGAAGTCCCAGCCATTTGATCATAATACTTATCAGAGAATAATTCTTTATCGGCTAACGTTTGATTTTTACAATAAGTAGTGCTGAAAATTTGACTAAGAGCATCGATCTCTCCGCTTTCCTTTACATAATATCCTCCCGGAGCGGCAATATCCACCCATTGTCCATAATTAGAAAAATCAGATTTTTTTAGATCATAATTAACTGATGCTACAGAAATAACTCCATCGTATTGAGCCGGAAAGAAATCCATATTCTTTGCATTATTTCCGGCAGCAGCAATTATTATTATTCCATTATCAATGCAAGATTTAATAATTTCTTGTTCTACTTGGCTATAGATTTCACTCCCGAAAGAAAGATTAATTACTTTAGCTCCATTTTCAGCAGCCCACATAATACCTTGCAGACTGCGTGCTAAGTCTAAAGCAGAAGGACCTGCTGCTTTTACTCCCATCAAAGAAACTCCCGAAGATAAAGAAGCTATCCCAATGTTATTATTAGTAACCGCTCCTATCAATCCTGCACAATGAGTTCCATGCGACCAACTATAAGGATCGGAAGATGCAGTCTTAGGAGGAGCAGCACTACCTTCCACTCCTAAGAAAGTATCAAACAAATTATCATACTCAAAAGAAAGGTCTTCATGGTCTTCCCAAATGGCATTATCTACAATGGCGACTTTAATATCCGGATTGCCTGAATACTTATCAAATATTTCTTCAAAGCCAATAACATCCCAGAACCAACTTGTATGAATATTATCTTGCATGCCCCAAAAGAAATCATTGGGATATGCAAGTACTCTATAATCTTGTTTGTCGGTTATTGTATTGTCAATAAGGAAAGTTTTTATCGGATCTTCTTGTTCAACAACCGGAATTGTATGAATAGGAATCCTTTCGACAAATTCAATCCTAGTGTCATTTCTAAGTTCTTCGATTAACTTATCAGTAAGCTGAATGCTATCAAACTCGATGCGATAAACATTTATTAAATAATCATTATCTAGAAAATGCATATTCAATGCATATTCTTTGATAGCATAATTTTCGATCATTACGGATCTTTCGTTTTGTAAAAGTTCTCTTACTTGACATTTACGACCTTGTGATTTGGGAAGGTTAGTATCCTCTTTTAGTTTTATATATAAAACACCATCAAGATATTCATCTAAGTCATTGGCAACACTCACAACAGTAAACAAACTGATAAACAGAACAATTACTATAAATATTTTATTTTTCATAATTCAAACTATTTTATAATAAGTAACTAAGCAAAATTAAGCAGCATAATGTTTGAACTTAATAGC
>DAIPZW010000194.1:0-3924 GCA_036781965.1 Bacteroidales bacterium | reverse complement strand
GAGGTTTGAAAAAAAAAGGAGAAGAAAACTTTCGCTCCCCTCTCCTTTCACTTCTAATCAACTTCGTCTTAAATTATCATATCAAAATCATCAATTTTCAAAATCTCCTGCTAGTTTTTGCAAATCTTCTAACGTAAACTTGCCGAGTAAGCGAATAATCGAATATTCATCTTCTTCATCCGCTACCATTAAAAAGCTTTTAATAATATCATTCGATTCTTTTTCTATATAAAAATCAATATTGGAGCCTTCGTCTTTGATCATCATCATTACTTCGTAAGATTTATTACTTTTAATATGCTTCTTAACGGTTTCTCTCATCATCTGCACCGTATTTTTCTCTTCCGAAGCATAGACTTCCATCTGATCTAACTTACTTATCAAAGGTTTGATGTCTATTCCTGAGGTATTAGTATCCATATCTGGCATCATTTGGAAGAGAGATTTGGTAATTGTTACCATACTAATATGTTTTTCTTCAGAAAAACGCTCAAACAAATCCGATTGTGCATAGCCTGCAAGACTTATTCCGCACAAAATTATTCCAATAAATAGTGTTTTAAGTTTCATATCTTTTTATTTTTTTATTGTTTTCTGTAAGGCTACGTTTGTTTTTTCTAAGCCTTCTTCTGCTTTTTCCAATCGAGTAAGTCCTTTGTTCAGATTGACCGATACCTTTTCCAAGGCTTTAAGTGCTTCTTGATAAGCAACCTCAGGACCATCTGTTGTGGACGGAATATCGTTGATATAAGCATAGAGTTCTCTTGGTTTTTCTTGCTCTTTAAATAATCCTATCGACAAAACAAGGGCAAAAGAGGCAGCGATACTTCCTAATGTTATCCACATCGGACGAAGTGTTCTGCGTTTGGATGTTTCTTTCACTTCCAAGTCATCAATCATACTGCTAAGACGGCTTTCTAAGCCATTAGGAACCGGAATTTGTTCCAAATCTTTTTCGTACATATTTCTGATTTTTTTATCCAATTCTTCTGGTTTCATATCTTTCTATATATTCTTTTATTAACTTACGTGCCCTTGACAGGATCACTTTTACATTTCCTTTGTTCAAGCCTGTTATCTCCGTAATCTCTTCGATAGAAAAATCATCTCTATAATGAAGTCGAAAGACTTGTCGTTGAGCGTCCGGAAGATATTCTTCCAATCGATGAATAAACCGGAGTTGATCCGTATTTTCTATATCAATAGAGCTTGAACTTAGGTCGGGAATATCCAAAACCTCGTCTGTTATATTATAACGTTTGTTCTTTTTCAGAAAATCCAAGCAAGAGTTCTTTAATATTGACACCGAAAAACTTTCATAATTCAAGATTTCCGCCAATTCTCCCCTTTTCTCCCAAAGTTTAGTATATACGTCTTGAAGTATATCTTCTGCATCCTGTTGGTTCTCTAACATCCGATAAGCAATCCGGTATAGCTTCGGGTGAAAAGGGAGGAATAGTTGTTTAAACTCAGCGGCGAGCATGTTTTATTATGATGTTTTGTTGTATGAATTATGCGTCATGTTTCTCAAGTATTTGCTTTAAATCTTCTTTTGTGAAGTTTCCATTCAAAGCAACAACAACTACGTCACTATTGTCGGATAATACCATAATTAATACTTGTTCTATGACATCCATTTTCTTTTTTGCCACGATACGAACGTAGTTTCCCTCGTCTTTAACATTAATCAAATCTTCATATTCGGAATCGTTCTTCAATTTACGAAACTTTTCGCCTAATTTAGTTCTTGTCTCGATAGAAATACTATCATCGCAGGCAATTATATCCATTCCTGTTATTTTTTCAACCGGGATTCCGTCAACATTGCCCTCTCCTGAAGCATCAAGAAGCTCTTTTCCAAGCGACATAGTCTCCACTCCGTCCACTTTCTTAAGTTCTTCAATGAATTGAGAAATACTTTGTGAGTAAACTCCTTGTAAGCCGAAGCAAGTAAGCAATGCTAATATCAAAATAATCCGTTTCATGTTTTTATATAAGTAAAAAATTAATACTAAAAAATCGCCTTACTATAAAGAAGACGATTTAATTCTGAAAAAGTAACAAAAGAAGGGATTATTTTTTCTTTTTTCGCCCACTTTTCTTCAATGCTTGGTCTAAAATATATAAAATCTGCCCATTGACACTCCGAAATTCGTCGGCTGCCCAAGTTTCTATTGCCTCCATAATCTCTTTATCTATACGGAGAATGAAACTTTTATTCTTCGATTCTTTTTTATTTTCTTTCTCCATTTAGTTTTTCTAAAAATTCGGCTAAAGCATTCGGATTTTGAGTGCCTATATGAATCACCCTACCTTTTTTTAATTTAAGTTCCAACACATATTGTCCGGAAGCAATATAAGCAGTCGATTTAACTCCAAAGCGAATGCCAAAACCTCCATAGCGCGATGTCAAAAGGTTTTTCTTTTTCACCTCTGCATGCGCTACTTTCTCCCAAGGAACAAACTTAGGTCTGATAAAAAGCAAGAAACGAATGTAGATTCCGTCCTTATTAATATAGGTGTCAATTCTAAAAAAGAAGAAAAGCGAAGTAATAAATAAGACAAGCACTGTAGATAAAATCATATGAGTATTACTCATCGGATTACTACCCATCGGGATTCCCCTTCCTATTTGTTGTATGAAAGTATATAGCACATATAAGTTGATTAGTAGTAAAATCAACATTATCCACCATTTCCTCAGGTGTTGATACTCTCTGTATATTAGTTCTTGTTTCATAAAAAACCTCTCCCTATATCTTAAATTTATTTACCCCGTCATTGCGAGAAGCAAAGCTAAGAAGCAATCCAAAAAGAAAAAATAGATTGCTTCAAACTAAGGTTTTCGCAATGACGATATAAGATTTTTACTCTCAACTATTAACTCTCCACTCTCAATTCTCTTTAATGGTGCAAAGTTCCCGTATTCAAAACCGGATGAGCTGACTCTTCGCCACAAAGAACAACCAATAAATTAGAAACCATAGCCGCTTTTTTATCATCATCTAACTCTATAATTTCCTCTTTAGATAGTTTGTCCAAAGCATGCTTTACCATTCCGACAGCTCCTTCTACTATCTTTTCGCGTGCAGCTATTATCGCGTCGGCTTGCTGCCTACGAAGCATCACAGAAGCTATTTCCGGAGCATAAGCTAAGTAATTAATTCTTGCTTCGATTACTTCTATCCCTGCCAAAGCTAAGCGTTCATTTAATTGTTGCTCTAATATATCATTAATTTCCTCTCCTCCCGGACGAAGGGTTAGTTTTTCTTCTTCATCAATAGAATTATCATAAGCATATTGACCGGCAACAAATCTTAATGCGGCATCTCCTTGCACTTTTACGAAATGTTCATAAGCTTTCATCTTATCTCCTACTTTAATAGGTACGCCTTGCACATGATTACTCATAGAAGCATTATCAATATCAAAGGAGGCTTTATAAGTGTCTATCACTCTCCAAACAATTACCTGCCCAATCATGACCGGGTTTCCGTTCTTATCGTTCACTTTGATTGGTTCTGCATCCAAGTTTCTTGCACGTAAAGTTAGCTTATCCTTAGTATAAAAAGGATTTACCCAGAAATAACCATTTTCTTTAATAGTACCTTTATATTTTCCAAAGAAAAGCATCACTCTTGCATCGTTTGGTTCTATACGCATAAAGCCTCCCCAGATGATACAATTAAGAATAAACAGCACTACGTCTAAAATGATTAACCAAGTAAGCGCCACACTTGACAAATTAGCTTCCGCTATCCAATAAGTAAAATACCCAATCCCAATTAGAAAGAGATTATTCAAGATTAAAGCAGGAATCCCCGCTAACTTAACACCCGTAAATTTTTCTTCTTTTGTTTTCATAAAATAGTTATTAAGTGATATTATTTTAATATCACAAAGATATAGGTTATTTTTAAATAA
>DAIPZW010000193.1:0-3946 GCA_036781965.1 Bacteroidales bacterium | reverse complement strand
CGTTGTCAGATGGTCGTCAATCCTATTTACAGGATGCCAAAGCATTTCAGCAACATATCTTAAGGGCCCCATACACTTGCGAGTCTGACTCGCGAGTCCGGCTTGCCGATCCTGACTCGCGAGCCGGATTCGGCGATTTTTCACCATACACCTACGTATCTTGCTCGTCCCGTCCATCGCGAGTCTGGCTCGGCTCGCCTACAAACGAACCAAATCCGCCAGTGTATGGGGCCTAACGAGCCGAGCCGAGCGTCCGCGTAGCGACTAAACTACCCGAGTCCGATCCTGCTGCACAATACACTGGCGAACTGATACCCGAGTCCGACAAACTTTCCGAAGCATGAATAAGAACAATTACTTTTTCTTCCTTACTTTTATCCTCTCCAATATAATAATTCAAGGCATTTAGGGCTTTGTAATTAATGCCCAATGAAGAATTACCCAAAGAAGGAATGACGTGTGCCAAGAAAGTTTGCTCTTCTTCCGTGTTCATCGCATAATTAGTAAGGAAAAGACGAATGTAAAGCAATATCCCTGTTAGTAAGTAGTAATTATTGTCCGATTGAATCCATTGGTTGGCGTAAGTAGAGGCTTCCTGTAGCTTGGAGAATAGATTAATTGTTGCTTGTTCGGCAAGTTCCGGATTATCTATGCTTGCTATCCAACCATCTGCTTGAGAAAAAGAAGAAGGATCCTGAACCATCGTTGCCAATATCTTAAGTTCGCGAGTGGTTTGTTGCCACAATTCATCGGCTAATTCAGGATCGGGATAATAATCTTGGGCAATCTTACGAATACTCGTAACAGGCACTCCCCAAATTAGTTTATAGTCCAATCCTTTCTCCCGCATGGAAGAAGAAGACGCTCCATCTCGGTGGAGATAGAGCGTCTGTCTTATTTTTTGAAGTTTTTGCTTAGTCATTGTAAGTCGGTAGTGGAGAATAATCCTTAGAATAACGCAACATTTGTTCCGCAAATCCTTCTTCATAAGTAGGAACAATGTCCGTAATATTGCCGTTTTCGTCTTTGATAACTTGATAAACAGGATTTACAAATCCTTTGTAAGGAGTTAGTTTAAGCTTGTTGTAATAACGGTCGCGTACTTCTTTGTGAACAGCAGGATCAACGCTCACTGCATACTTCTCAACAATGGCTTTAGCCGAAGCAAAGTCGCCTTCAGACTTGATACGTTGGATTTCAATCAATAATTCGCCAAACAGATTACGCATCTTTTCATAATCATTGATTTTAACGAAAGTTTTTCCGTTTTCATGAATCATTTCAACCGTTTTGTCTGCCTGTCCGCGCTCCAATACCCAACGAGCAATCAAAGCTCTGTTGCGCATGTGTGCTTCTTCTATATTTTTTCCTTCTTCGATTCTTGCCAATTGAGTAAGTAATCCGTTCATCATAAACTTATAATATTCAGCTTTATAAGCATCCTTGTGGTCTAAAAGCCCTAATTCGATCATTTTTTCGTCCGAAATATAATATAGACCAAACAAGTCTGCACGTGCTTCCTCAATCGTAGAACCATAAATGCCTAATGCATCCGGATCTACGCCCGGCAATAATTGACCTGAACCGTGTCCTAAACATTCGTGTAGGTCTGTATGCAGATTATTCGTTTGTGCTGCATATTTTGATATTAATTCTTTGATTTCATCGCCATAAACGAACTCATCATTCAGTCCTCCTCCGGCAGCAGCTTTATCATAAGCTTCAGTAAGATTGGTTATCGTTACGGATTTAGAGCCGAAATCTTTGCGTATCCAATTTGAATTAGGCAAGTTAATGCCGATAGGTGGAGTAGGGAAGCAATCCCCTCCTAAGATGGAAGCAGTAATTACTTTGGCGGTTACTCCTTTCACTTCTTTCTTCTTGAATCTTTCGTCAACCGGCGAATTATCTTCAAACCATTGAGCATTTTCACTGATTAATTGGGATATTTCTGTTGCTTTAATATCTTTGAAGTTCACAACAGACTCCCAACTTGCCTTTAATCCTAAAGCATCTCCATAAGATTCAGTAAATCCGTTTACGAAGTCTATCAAAGATTCAGTATCTTTTACCCATTCGATCGAATAATCATCGTATAATTTCAAGTCTCCGGTTTTATAATATTCAATTAAAAGCTCAATAACTTTCTTTTGTTGGTCGTTTTCTGCATATTTAGTGGCTTCTTCCAACCAATAAACTACTTTTTCAAGAGCAGGAGAGTACATTCCGCCTATTTTCCATACTTTCTCAACTAATTTTCCATCTTCTTTCACCAAACGACTATTCAATCCGTAAGGAACAGGTGTTTGATCTTTAGGATCTTTCATGGCTGCATAAAAAGCTTCTGCTTCTTTTTGTGTAATACCTTCTCCGTAATAATTATTAGCTGAAGTAAGAATAGCATCTGCATCAGGATCTTGATTTACTTTCTTTACATATAAATTAGGATCAAACATAACCGGAGTTATTTCTGCGATGAATTCGTCAATGGTTTGTCCTTCTTTAACAGGAACTTGGTCTTCCGGCAAAGCTTTTACTGCTTCCGCAAAAAAATCTTTTGAGAACTCAGGCAAAAACTTTTCTTCGCCATAATGATGATGAATACCATTCGAGAACCATACTCTCTTCAAGTAGATTTCAAATTTATCATATTCAGGACTCTCTTTAACTGCCCCGTTTAAGTAAATAGCTTCCAATGTACGACGGATAGATAAGTTGTAACGGTTGTTTTGGTCGAAAAGAATATCTCGTCCCCACAAAGCTGCCTCATTTAAGCAATAAAGTAAATTCTTTTGTTGAAGAGATAAATCTTCCCATCCCGGAACCCGATAACGTAAAATACCTAAGTCCGCAAAACTTTCTACATTGTAGTTAAATTCCTCACTCGCTTTGTCCGTTTTCTTTTCGACGGAACAAGCAAAGCATAAAAATGCTGTTGTCATAATGATTAATGTCTTTTTCATTCTAATGATTATATTGTTTTACAAAGAAATTATTTTGAAAGCGCAAAGATAGGTATTTTTCAGTTATCAATAAACAGTTATCAGTTATCAATGTGTAGAGCTTGATAAAAGCTATGTAGTAGCCAACTTTATTATTTGATACATCGGAGATGCAGATTTCATCCTCTGAGGATGAAGGTTGTATCCTTTGAGGATGCTGAGATGTTTGTCTAATCGTACAATTATTCCCATGTTTCGCTAACGCGACATAAGGTTGTCTTGTCGATATAGTTTGAATAAGAGTTTTCTTATCAAAAACAAAATGTTTAAACAAAAAAAGGAAGAAACATTGTTTCTTCCTTTTTATATCTAAAAAGTGATTTCCTGATTAGAAGTTTACGTAGAATCCGAAGCTTACGTTGTTATCGAAGTTAAATCCGAAACCATTAAGCATGTCTTCATCAATAAGACCAATTTCACCAGCATCTTGGTATCCTAAGAAACCGAAATGGCTAACTAAACCGAATTTGTCAGTTAAGCTAACTGCAAATCCAGGACGGAAACCAACATTCCAAGCAGCATCAAGATCTTTAGCTTTCATAACTTCAAATCCACCATCAACAAATAAGCTGAATTTTCCTTCTTTGAAGTAAGTGTAACGAGCATAAGGAGCAATACCGAATGCATTGGAGTCACCACCATCAAAATCTACATACATAAAGTTAACTGAAGCTCCGATAGCCCAGTTTTCATTTAGGTTATAACCTACTTCTGGAGAGATTTCGAAAGAAGTTACTTCAGCATCGTCATCATACCAAAAACCTAAGCTACCACCTGCATACCATTGTGCGTTTGCTGTTCCTGCAACACCTAGTATTGCAACTAACATAATTAAAACTGTTTTTTTCATTGTCTTTTTGTTTTTAATTAGAGGGTTTAATAATTAAATAAATAAAAATTTGTTTAATAAAAACAAATGATTTCTCAATCAAAGTATTATATAA
>DAIPZW010000192.1:0-3962 GCA_036781965.1 Bacteroidales bacterium | reverse complement strand
GGTTTTGCAGCCCGGTGCCTAGCCACTCGGCCAAGGAACCTTATTGATTTGCGCCTGCAAAGATAGTAAAATTTTCAATCTTGCCAATAATTTATATTGTTTTTATCCGTTTTTCTTTAGATGATGAGAGTAATATCTTGATATAAAAGTTTTATTATTATCTTTGTCCGAATTAAATTTTATTATGAAGTTTGCAGAAACACCTATCAAAGGATTATGGATTATTGAACCCCGCGTGTTTGAGGATGCTCGAGGTTATTTTATGGAATCCTATAAGGAAGATGAGTTTTCTCAGCATATAGGGAAAGTTCACTTTATACAAGATAATGAATCTAAATCTTCTTTCGGAGTATTAAGAGGATTGCATTTCCAAGAAGGAGAAACTTCTCAAGCCAAATTAGTACGTGTTATTCAAGGAAAGGTTTGGGATGTGGCAGTAGATATTCGAAAAAATTCTTCTACGTTTGGAAAATATCACGCGGTGGAACTTTCTGATGAAAATAAAAAGCAGTTTTTTATTCCCAGAGGTTTTGCTCATGGCTTTTTAGTCCTTAGCGAAACGGCTGTCTTTTCTTATAAAGTAGATAATGTATATTCTCCTGCAACTGAACGGACGTTGGATTGTATGGATAAGGAATTAAATATTCCTTGGCAGGTAGAAACTTCTAAACTGCTATTGTCTGAAAAAGATAAACAGGGAATTTCTTTTAAACAGTTATCACAAAACAGTTATCAGTAAATAAAACACTAAACATATATGAAAGGAATTATATTAGCTGGCGGAAGTGCTACTCGTCTTTTCCCTTTATCCAAAGCTATATCCAAGCAAATTATGCCGGTTTATGATAAACCGATGATTTATTACCCTTTATCGACATTGATGTTGGCTGGAATAAGAGAAGTTCTTATTATTTCTACTCCACGCGACCTTCCTATGTTTCAACAATTATTAGGAACAGGAGAGCAACTAGGAATGAAATTGGAGTATATCATTCAACAAGTTCCCAATGGACTAGCTCAAGCTTTTGTCTTAGGGGCTAATTTTATAGGAAATGATTCAGCTTGCTTAATCTTGGGCGATAATATTTTTTATGGAAGAGGATTCCGAAAAATATTAGAGGATGCTCAAAAAGAAAAAAGCTCAGCTTGTGTATTTGGTTATCAAGTTAAAGATCCACGTGCGTATGGAGTGGTTGAATTTGATGATAATGGCAAAGTGGTCTCTATTGAAGAGAAGCCGGAAAAGCCTAAATCCAACTATGCAGTGCCCGGATTGTATTTTTATGATAATACAGTGGTCGAAAGAGCAAAGGCTTTGAAACCTTCGGCTAGGGGAGAATATGAAATAACCGACTTGAACCGTACTTATCTGGAAGAAGGTAAACTGAATGTACAACTTCTCGGTCGAGGTTTCGCTTGGTTAGATACAGGAAACTGTGATAGTTTGTTGGAAGCCGGCTCTTTTGTTGAAACTATACAAAAAAGACAAGGATATTATATTTCTTGTATTGAAGAAATTGCTTGGCGTAATAATTGGATAACGACAGAACAATTACATGCCTTAGGAAAAGAAATGGATAAAACGGAATATGGACAATATTTATTGTCGTTGAATGTTTAATTCGTTAAATATTAGTTAATTAAACAAATAAATAATTAAACGATTCCACATTTAACAATAAACATTAAAATATGACTTACTTAGTAACCGGAGGTGCAGGTTTTATAGGTGCCAATTTTGTAAAATACATACTTAATAAGTATCAAGATATTCAAATCGTAGTTTTAGATGCATTGACTTATGCAGGTAATCTAGGTACTTTGAAAGAAGAGCTTAAAGATTCTCGATTGACATTCGTTAAAGGAGACATTAAAGACCCGGAAGTGGTAAAAGAAATCTTTGATAAGTATCCTATTAACTATGTTGTGAACTTTGCAGCCGAAAGTCATGTGGACAGAAGTATCGAAAATCCGCAAGTGTTCTTAGAAACCAACATCTTAGGTACTCAAAATCTTTTGGATGTAGCTAAGACAAATTGGTCAACAGGAAAAGATGATAAAGGGTATCCTACTTATAAAGAAGGAGTCAAATATCTTCAAGTATCTACCGATGAAGTTTACGGAAGTTTAGGAGAAACCGGCTATTTTACCGAAGAAACTCCATTAGATCCTAGAAGTCCTTACAGCGCGTCTAAGACCGGAGCGGACTTAATCGTAAAGGCTTACGGAGAAACCTATAAGATGCCGACTAACATCACTCGCTGTTCCAATAATTACGGACCTTACCATTTCCCGGAGAAACTTATTCCTCTTATTATTAAGAATATATTGGAAGGAAAACAACTTCCTGTTTATGGCGACGGAACAAATGTTCGAGATTGGTTGTATGTCGAAGATCATTGCAAAGCCATTGATGCCGTTCTTAATCAAGGTCGAGTAGGAGAGGTTTATAATGTTGGAGGTCATAACGAAAAACAAAATATAGAGATAGTTAAATTAACGATTTCTACGATTAGACAACTCTTGGAAGAGAATCCCGCTTATCGCAAAGCATTAAAGAAAACGGGCGATGATTTATCTTGGATCAGTAATGATTTGATTACTTACGTAACCGATCGTTTAGGTCATGATCAACGTTATGCTATTGATCCCACTAAGATTACGGATGAATTAGGCTGGTATCCCGAAACAAAATTCGAGGATGGTATTGTAAAGACTATTCGTTGGTACTTGGAAAACCAAGATTGGGTGGAAGAAGTAACTTCCGGTGACTATCAAAAATATTATCAAGAAATGTATGGTAGTCGTTAAATGATTGACATTAAACATTCAACTTTAAACAAAGGAAAAGTCCGCTTCGCGGTTATAGGTTGCGGACATATTGGTAAGCGTCATATCGAAATGATTCGGCGAAATCCGGATTGTGAGTTAGTGGCTGTTTGCGATATACTGCCTTATGAAAAGTTAGGCTTAGATTCATTGTCCATTTCACCTTCTCAGTTTGTTCAAAACCTGAATGATTTATTGAATCAATTTGATTTTGATGTATTAAATATATGTACCCCCAACGGTCTCCATGCTTCTATGGCGATTGAAGGATTAAACAGCGGACATCACGTAGTTATTGAAAAACCAATGGCATTAAACACCGAAGATGCCCAAGCTGTTTTAGATGCTGCCGAGAAAAACCGGAAACAAGTCTTTTGTGTGATGCAAAATCGCTATTCTCCTCCTTCCGTTTGGCTGAAAAATTTAATAGAATCCAATAAGTTGGGCGATATTTATATGGTTCAAGTAAATTGTTATTGGAATCGAGACGAACGATATTATAAATCCGGAAATTGGCACGGTACAAAAAACTTAGACGGAGGCACTTTATTCACTCAATTCTCTCATTTTATCGACTTGATGTATTGGTTATTTGGCGATATAACCGACATACAAGCTCGTTTTGACGATTTTAATCATCAACAACTGACCGATTTTGAAGACTCCGGATTCGTATCTTTCCGTTTTAATAAGGGAGGAATCGGGATGTTCAATTATTCTACGGCTGTATATAATAAGAATTTTGAAAGTTCGGTTGTGATTGTCGGACAAAACGGAACTGTCAAAGTTGGCGGGCAATATATGAACGAAGTCGAATATTGTCATATAAAAGACTATGAAATGCCTGACTTAGCACCTACTAATCCTGGAAATGACTACGGTGCATACAAAGGTTCGGCGCAAAATCATCACTACATAATAGAAAATGTCGTGAATGTTCTACGGAATGATAAACCGGAAGATATTACTACCAATGCCTACGAAGGATATAAAGTAGTAGATATGATAGAACGAATCTACAAATCTTAGTTTTTGATACTTTTTCTTTCCTAATTTTAAAAATTGGAACTATCTAATTTTCAATACGTTAGTTATACCCCCAAAAATAACCTTTATTTTAAAATTTTCTTGTA
>DAIPZW010000191.1:0-4024 GCA_036781965.1 Bacteroidales bacterium | reverse complement strand
ACTTATAGACGTAGCAATTTTCAATTTTCCTAACGATGCAGCCGTTTTGGAAAGCATTCTAAGTAACAATGGGATAGAATATTATTTAAACAACCCCGGCTCTGCTATTATTGTTCCCGGAAGCGGAGCAACTTTATCTGTAAAAGAATCGGATATTAAACAAGTGATTCAAATCATTAAAGAAGCCGGATTTGAAAATAATCTGCTTGTCGAGTAAGCCAATTCAAATTCTTTATTAACTTTGTTCCCAAAATTATATTTAATATGAAGAATATAAATTTTATTATCGCAGCCTTATTGATTGCTTTAGGGCTTTTCCTTGCAGGAAATCAAATCGGCAAAGGAATAAGCAGCGTCCAAGATGCTCAGCGAGTAGTCACTGTTAAAGGCTTATCTGAGAAAGAAGTCCCTGCCGACCGTGTTACTTGGCCTATCTTATATAAGGAGACCGATAATGATTTGCTTTCTATATACAACAAAATAGAACGAAATAACCAGAAAGTAATTGACTTTCTCAAAGCAAACGGAATCACCGAAGAGGAAATAATTATTTCTACACCTGACATTACGGATAATCAAGCGGAACGTTATGGACCTGATAATTATAAATTCCGTTACAATGCATCTTCTACTATTACTGTTTCTTCTTCTAGAGTAGATAAAGTACGTCCTTTGATTTCTCAAGTATCGGAATTAATTAAACAAGGGGTAGCTGTTCAAGCAAATCGTTCTTATGATAATACAATAAGCTATACTTATTCCGGTTTGAATGACATAAAACCGGAAATGATAGAGGAAGCCACTAAGAATGCGCGTTCCAGTGCCGAAAAATTTGCTTCCGATTCGGGAAGTAAGTTAGGGAAAATAAAATCTGCTACGCAAGGACAAATATCTATTTATGATCGAGATGAAAATTCCCCACATATAAAGACGGTTCGAGTAGTAACCACCGTTGTATATTATTTGAAAGATTAAACATTACAAAGTTATATTTATCATCTAAAAACCAAGAACAAAATGAACAATTTTAAAAAACACTCGCTAACAGTATTATTACTGTTTTGTACTGTATTCGCCATGCAAGGTCAAATTAAGTTTGGAGTAAAAGCAGGATTGAATGTTGCTAAACCTTCACTTAGCAAAAATTTGTTTGACACTAAAAACATGATAGGCTTTCAAGTTGGGCCTACAGTAGATTTTACCCTTCCAATAGTAGGACTTGGATTTGATGCTTCTGTTTTATATTCTCAACAAGGAATGAAAGCTAAAGGCGTTTTCGATATATTAGATGGAACAGTCAAAGAAAAAACTTTTAGACAACACACAATTGATATTCCGGTAAACTTAAAGTATAAATTTGACTTTATTGTAGCCGGAGTTTACTTTACAGCAGGTCCTTATGCACGTTTTAATATTGACGATGACTTTAAGGATCAATGGAAATCCAAATCTTTCGGAGCAGGTCTTAATTTCGGAGCAGGAGTAGAACTATTAAAGAAAGTGCAACTTGGAGCTACTTATCAATTAGGTCTTACTGATGATTTTTCTGCCACTTATACTGATATTTCAGGACTAGACAAAAAACTTAAAGCCAAATCAAGAGGCTGGATTATTTCAGCAACTTATTTCTTTTAATGTATGTTGAAGTAATATTGCCGGTTCCACTGGCTGATACTTATACTTATTTTGTGCCTCCTCCATTGGAGGCACAAATTGTATCGGGCACATTGGTTACTGTAGCGTTTGGAAAAAAACACTACTCCGGTATTGTTGCATCTATTCATCAAACCACTAAACTTGATCCTAAAAAAATCAAGCCGATTCTATCTGTCGAGGGCAATCAGCCTATCGTAAACGAAGTTCAACTCTCTTTTTGGAAATGGATTTCCGATTATTATTTCTGTAAGCTAGGCGAAGTTTTCAAAGCAGCCCTCCCTTCCGGATTTAAGTCCGAAAGCGCTACGCCTTATACCGAAAAGAAAGAAACTTTTATCAGTATCCACCCGAACTGTTCCGATTTCAACGAAACTTTAAGCCTTTTAAAAAGAGCCAAGCAGCAGGAAAAATTATTTAGGTTCTTTATTGATTATATTTCAAACGCTAAGTTTGCTGAAATAAGTAAAAAGTCACTTTTGGAAATAAGCGAAACGAAAGAAAATGCGCTTTCCGCTTTAATCGAAAAAGAGATTTTGATTTCTTATCCTAAGTCTATCAGCCGACTGAAAGAAGATTTTGTTGAAACCGAGCCGCTTCATAAACTAAATAAGGAGCAAAAAGAGGCTTATAACAATATTCAAGAAAGTTTTAAGGAGAAAAACGTCTGTTTACTTCATGGAGTTACTTCTTCGGGAAAGACAGAAATTTATACTCACTTAATACAAGATACTTTAAAGCAAAATAAACAAGTATTATACTTAGTACCCGAAATAGCACTTACTTCACAATTGACGGATCGTTTAAAACAATTTTTCGGCGAAAAGGTCGGGATTTATCATTCGAGCATTAATAACAATGAGCGAGTAGAGATTTGGAATAACCTGCTGGAGGGAAACGGCTATCAAATCATTTTAGGCGTAAGATCATCGGTTTTCTTGCCTTTCAAAAACCTCGGATTGGTCATTATAGACGAAGAACACGAAACAAGTTATAAACAACAAGATCCGTCTCCTAGGTATCATGCCCGAAATGCGGCGATTATGCTGGCAAAGCTCCATCATGCATTGACCGTTTTAGGGAGTGCTACGCCAAGTATTGAGTCTTATCATAACAGCAAAACGGGAAAGTTCGGATATGTCAGATTAGACAAACGATATACCGGAATAGAATTGCCCAATATTATAGCTGTTGATATTAAGGAGTTAAAGAGAAAAAAAATCATGAAGTCTATTTTTTCTCCGCTCCTAATTTCTAAAATAAATGATACGCTAGAGCAAGGCGAACAGGTACTTTTATTTCAAAACAGACGAGGTTTTGCGCCCGCTATTACTTGTCGTATCTGCGATTGGACACCTTCTTGTCGTTTTTGTGATATTAGTCTAACTTATTACAAGGGAGCTAATACATTGACTTGTCATTATTGCGGACGAGCTTATTCTATGCCAAAACAATGTCCCGAATGCGAAAGTACGGAACTACAATCTTCGGGTTTCGGTACGGAAAAAGTAGAAGAAGAAATAAAAAAACTCTTTCCAAATGCCGTTTCCGAAAGAATGGATACGGACACAACCCGCAAAAAGAACGCCATAGAAAACATTATCAAGCGTTTTGAGAAAGGGGAAACCCAAATCTTGATAGGGACTCAGATGTTATCCAAAGGTTTGGACTTTGAACACGTGAATTTAGTAGGCATATTGAATGCTGAATCCTTACGTAGTTTTCCGGATTTTAGGGCAGATGAACGAGCCTACCAACTTATTTCTCAAGTAGCCGGTCGTGCCGGAAGAAGAAAGAAACAAGGCGAAGTAATCCTACAGACTTCCGATCCGGATCACCCTTTGATTCAACAAGTTCTCGGTCAAGATTATGAAGGAATGTATCAATCTCAAGCAGAAGAGCGGAATTTGTTCCGTTATCCCCCTTTTTTCCGCATCATTCATATAAATATTAAACATAAAAACGAAGCAGTTATCGCCGAACTTGCCGATACTTTTGCATTATTCCTTAGACAAGAATTAGGAGACCGTATTATCGGACCCGACAAACCGGCAGTTGGCAGAAAACAAAACCTTTACCTAAGGAGAATCATCTTAAAAGCGGAAACTAATTTCTCTATTGAAAAACTACGCGAGATTATTTTCCGAACACAACAGCAAGTTTTGTCAATAAAACCTTCCTATCGCTACGCCATCCTGCAATTTGATGTAGATCCGAGCTAATCAGTGAACAGTTATCAGTTACTACCTCTCCCTATATCCCTCTCCACAAGAGAGGGACTTTGCTTTTTAAAATAAATATTACTTAGTTCCCTCTCCAAGAGGGAGAGGGCGGAGGGAGAGGAGGTTAATTTTAATCTTATAATCTTTAT
>DAIPZW010000190.1:0-4031 GCA_036781965.1 Bacteroidales bacterium | reverse complement strand
GTTCGAACCCAGGACCCCATCCTTAAAAGGGATGTGCTCTACCTGCTGAGCTAGCAAATCAGCCTTATTGCTCAAATGCGAGTGCAAAGGTAAAGAAATAATTTTATTCTCCAAATAAATTAAGAAGAAAATTTTCGTAAATTGAAAAATATTTTCCCGTAATAAATACGACTTTTTAGAATTGGAAGTAAATAAAAGATTGTAGGTCCGCCGTAACAAATTGATAAATAAGAAATACCGAAAGAGTGACAACAGCCAACATTACACCTAAAGGCATACGAGAAAAAATAAGGCGATAATGTCTTTTTAATTTATCAGGAAGCCAATGAATGATCATTCCAATTGCAAAAAGTAGAAAAACAGCCCGATATTCATAAATAATAGTGCCAATTTGAGAGAAATTCCAACTGCCTCCAATCTGAGCAACCATGTTTTTTGCAGTGTTCCAAGCCGTTTGATTGGCTTCGACAGGATCTAAGTTTGAACCCGAACGGAAGAATAAACGGGTGAAGGAAATAAAGACAAAGGTTTGAGCAATAGCCCAGCATGCACCTAAACGCTTGAAATTGTTTTTACTTCCTTTATATATTTGTAAATAAACATATCGAATAATGGTTCCAATAAGCAAAATCAATGTCCATACCAAGCCAATATTAAACACGGGAGCAGGATAAAACCAAACTAAGAAAGCAAACAATATGCACAGACCAATAACTACTAAAGTCTTAACAGTTATGTTCCAATCACGCCAAAACTTATAAGTTAGCATTCCCAAACCGTTCAAACCGCCCCAAATCATAAAGTTCCAACTTGCACCGTGCCATATTCCTCCTATCAACATGGTATTCATCATGTTCAGGTTCGTATTAATGCTCTTCTTACGATCGGGATAACGATGCGAAAGATAGGACAAGAGGAGAATAAGAAGCAACACTCCTACCCCAATCCATATATTTCCGGACAAGATAACGGCTACCAAAGCAATACTAAATATAACAATATAAGTGGCAGGCGTAGCTTTCCGGTTTCCACCCATAGGAATGTAAAGATAATCTTGCAACCATTTGGAGAGCGAAATATGCCAACGTTTCCAGAAATTACCCGGATTCTTGGCTTTATAAGGCGAAGCGAAGTTCTGAGGGAGGTAAAACCCCATCAACATAGCCACTCCAATCGCAATATCGGTATATCCAGAGAAGTCGGCATACACTTGAAGTGAATAAACAAACAGCGCCATCAGGTTTTCAAAACCGGTGAACATGGTTGGATTCTCAAAGATTCGATCCAAAAAGTTTACAGCTAGATAATCACTTAATATAATTTTCTTGGCTAATCCGTTTAATATCCAAAAAATAGCAATGCCGAAGTTCCGCCTCGACAAGGAATATTTCTTATATAGTTGGGGTATAAACTGGCTGGCACGAACAATGGGCCCTGCGACAAGCGAGGGAAAGAAACAGACATAAAAGCCAAAGTTCAGGACATTGTTTACCGGTTCAATCCGTTTCCGGTATATATCCATGATATAGCTTATGTTTTGAAAAGTAAAAAACGAGATACCAACGGGCAAAAGTATCTTAGACACATCAAAACGATTACTACTTGTCAGTTCATTTCCTATCCAACTGAAGAAGTTGAACACTTCAAAGTCCGTATGAAAGATACTATTTATGACATCAGTAATAAAGTAAGCATACTTGAAATAGCACAAAAAGAACAGATTGCCTAACAAACTCAATATCAAATACAGGTGTCGCTGTCGGTCTGTCTTGGAACTATTGATAAACCTACCGAGATAGAAGTTGAAGAAAGCTGTAAATATCAGGATAAGAACAAATAAGCTACTCGTCTTAAAGTAGAAAAACAAACTAACAAAGAAAAGAAAGGCATTGCGAAGCAGTATCTTGTTCTGCAAGAGAGTAAGCCCTGCAAATACAAAAGCAAAGAAAGCCCAAAAATAGAATTGGGTAAACAAAAGCGGAGAATCGGCATTGAAAGAAAAAAGGTCTTTCAGAAAGGTTGTAATCATTGGTATCCCGAATCTATTTTAGTATTCAATTCAACAATCGCGTTAAACAATAAGTCGCCCAAAAGCTCGTAGCCGGCTCTATTAAAGTGTATTTTATCCCGTTGAGCCAGACCTGCTTTCTCCCATTGTTGCATAGAGCTAAGTCCGCCCATAATTTCAAACAAGTCCCAAACGCCTCCTTGATTCTCTACGGCTAGCTCATAGAATGCTTCTTGAGCTAAAAGACCGTTTCTGTTTACTTGATACTTCTTACGACTCACTTTTTTGTAGGAATCATTATTAGTTATAAACAGAAAGGCACACTGCGGACTCGCCGTCTTGATCCGTCTTATTAATTCATTATAATTGGCACGGAAAACGGAAGTATCGAAATCTTTCCCTGCGGCATCGTTTATTCCTATGCCGAAGATTACTAAGTCGGGAGCAATGATTGCTAATTCTTTTTCAAAGAACTCACTATTCAAATAGGAAACAGTCGACGCTCCGTTCACTCCAATAGCATGATAAGTGATTCCCGGCGTATCTTTCTCGGGTATAAAACCATTAACAATAAAAATGTGCCGGTCGGAGTCTTCCGAAACAAAGCCTATTTCAAAGCAATCGGCTTCGAAAGGAAGATCGAATATGTAAGTTTCCGTAACCAAATCATAGAAAGAGTCATAACTTGCTCCATTATAATAAAGGACAGGACGTATTGGCGCTTCATCATCTTCGGGATATCCCAAAAGGCGCAAACGATTAAATGTCCAACGTTTCGTAATACTATCGCCCGGATTGAGGTTTACATAAATCGCTGCCTCCGGATCATTGGTATAAACCGCTATGCCTCCCATCCCTAAAGACATTTCTCTATTGCGCTGAACATTGCTTGCTGAACTCCATTTGCCGCTATAAGCTACCTTATAATTCGCAGGATTGTTTGTCTTAGCCACCGTAAACGGAAAGATAAAACCCCTGCCCGACTGATAAGGATGGTTTATCAGATCCAAATGCATGCGAACCTGATGCGAAAACATATCGGCTTGTACATGCGAACCTCCGATATGCAAGACATTGATTTGCCCCGAACCTGTGGCAACAAAGTCATCTACTTTTTCAAAGAAACGATAAAACGCAGTCGAATCCTTGCCCGGAAAGCGAATTACATTCTTTTTTTTCGAAATAAAAGGATAATCTGTCAAGTCAATGTCTATTCGCAGATCAGGTGTTTGTCCCATCAATCCGAAACAAAAACAGACACTGTATATAATAAGGAGTATTCTTTTCATCTAAAAAATCACCGGTCATTGATCTCTGTTTACTAAACTCCTGTTCCTCTCAAAGCAAAAATAATCATAATAAATCAACAAGGCATGGCAAAACAACTCGGCAATCCGGTTTGCTCCCCGCATGTTGAAGTGTATATAATCGGTCGCCGCCAGCGAAGGTTTCTCTTTTACCCAATTAATCATCGAATTAAAACCTCCCATTGCCTCATATATATTCCAAAACGCCGCACCATTTTCCAATGCTGCTTGCTTAATTCCTTCCACAAAGTCGGGCAATCGAGGATAAGTCTGTAGTTTACCATTCACTTTAGTGGACATATCCGAAGGACCAATCATAAGAACCTTAGCATGTGGGTAGATTTGTTGAATGTAACGTATCTGATTTGCCATCTTTTCCTTATAGTCTGCGATTACTTTGTCGCTTCTGACCACCGGCATCATGTTTCCGCCAAACTGAAGTATCACGAGTCCTACATTCAAATCCTGCATCATATCAGCCATAGAAGCCGAATCAATGCCAGAGAAAAAGGTTCCCGAACTTCCGCGAAAGGGAATATTATCCACAGCAACCCCAAATTGTCCGTCAAGCGCTATTCCATAGATCTCAGCCGAGCCGGACATCCTTAAGTTTATCTTTTTTATTGGTTCATCAAACGCCCAAGACAAGACTTTAACGGCTGACGTTCCGCCCTCTTCGCCCGAAGTTGTCATTTCCCCTGCCGACAAAGATGCCG
>DAIPZW010000189.1:0-4050 GCA_036781965.1 Bacteroidales bacterium | reverse complement strand
CCCTTTATTTTTGGAAAAATGTTCTTTATTTTCAGAAATATAACCTTTATTTTTTGAAGGATATTTAACTTATTAACTATTAAGAAAGAGCCCTCTCCAAGATGGAAAGGGTTTGGGTTAGGAAATATGCATTGATGTTAAACACTAAACGTTCAACATTAAATAGAAAAGAAGCATCTCTCCACTCTCCCGTCTCGCTTCTCCACTAATTTCAGTGAACTTTATTGGCATATTATTTGTATAAGATAAAGGAAAAAATTAATTTTACACATCGAAGTAAATACTCTAAAATAGAAAAGGAGATATAATAATGAATAGAAATTTTTCAGATAATGTAAAAAATGTTCTTATGCTCAGTAAGGAGGAAGCCGGAAGATTGCGTAATGCCGTGGTTGGGATTGAACATATCCTGCTTGGTATGTTGCGAGATTCGGGCAGCAATGTATCGACTATGATGCATTATCTCGGAGTTGATCCTCAAGACATTAAGACAGATATAGATAAAGAATTATTCAGTGAGGGGAAATACATTCCGGAAAATGATCTTTCCATAGACAAAAATGTTGAAAGGTTGCTCAGACTTAGTGTTTTGGAGTCTATCAATTTGAATAGTCGCAACACGGATACTGAACATTTGCTTTTAGCTATCCTAAAAACAGACGAAACTTTGGCTTCGCGTGTTTTGAAAGAGCATAGTTTGGATTATGAAAAAGTATATAATCACTTAAAAGGTTCTTCTGTTGTGAGTAATGAAGCTCAACAAAGTTCACAATCTCCTCAAATGGGTGCAGGTTTCACAGGAGAAGATGATGATGAGGAAGATGATTCTTTTAATGCGAAAGAAACTTATAAAACCGGATCGAAAAATAGCGATACTCCGGTGATTGATAGCTTTGGAACTGATTTAACAAGGGCTGCTGAAGAAAATAGACTAGATCCAATTGTGGGTAGAGAGAAAGAAATAGAACGTTTGGCTCAAATTCTTAGCCGGAGAAAGAAAAATAATCCGGTCTTGATAGGCGAACCCGGCGTTGGAAAGTCAGCCATTGTAGAAGGATTGGCTTCCCGAATTATTCAACGGAAAGT
The DNA here is from genome assembly GCA_036781965.1 of Bacteroidales bacterium. Taxonomy (GTDB): domain Bacteria; phylum Bacteroidota; class Bacteroidia; order Bacteroidales; family Azobacteroidaceae; genus Azobacteroides. The sequence continues at coordinate 2,964 of DAIPZW010000189.1, read as the reverse complement.
TTCCCGCGTTTTATTTGACAAACGGGTGGTTAACTTGGACATGGCTTCCGTAGTGGCAGGAACAAAATATCGCGGACAGTTTGAAGAAAGAATCAAAGCCATATTGAATGAACTTTCTAAGAATCCTAATATTATTCTTTTTATAGATGAAATTCATACCATCGTAGGTGCCGGCGGAGCAACCGGTTCTATGGATGCAGCTAATATGTTGAAACCTGCTTTGGCTAGAGGGGAAATACAATGTATCGGCGCTACGACTTTAGATGAATATCGCAAGAATATAGAAAAGGATGGTGCGTTGGAACGTCGCTTTCAAAAAGTGATTGTTGATCCGACTACTGCCGAAGAAACCCGTCAGATATTGATGAATATCAAGCCTAAATATGAAGATCATCATAATGTTACTTACACAGACGAAGCCATTGACATGTGTGTTAAGCTAACCGATCGATATATTAATGATCGAAATTTTCCTGACAAAGCGATTGATGCTTTGGACGAGTCCGGTTCTCGAACTCATATATCCAATATTGTAGTTCCTAAGACGATTGAGGAATTGGAACAACAAATTGAAGAGACTAAGCAACATAAGCAAGAAGCGGTTCGTTCTCAAAACTTTGAATTAGCAGCTAACTTCCGAGATCAAGAAAGACAATTAAGTTTGAAACTAGAAGCTGCTCAGGCAAAATGGGAAAAAGAATTAAAGGAAAATAGACAAATTGTAGATGGTGACAAAGTAGCAGAAGTTGTAGCCATGATGTCAGATGTTCCTGTACAAAGAATTGCTGCAGATGAGAATATTCGTTTAAGAAGTATGGCAGATACTTTAAAAGGAAAAGTCATCGGACAAGACGAAGCGGTAGAAAAAGTAGTTCGTTCCATCCAACGGAACAGAATTGGCTTGCGCGACCCGAATCGTCCAATTGGTTCTTTTATGTTTGCAGGACCTACGGGCGTAGGTAAGACTTACTTGGCTCAGAAACTAGCAGAATATTTATTTGGAGATGCACAGTCCATAATTCGAATAGATATGTCGGAATATATGGAGAAATTTTCAACTTCTCGCCTAATAGGTGCGCCTCCGGGATACGTAGGTTATGAAGAAGGTGGGCAATTGACCGAACGAGTTCGGAGAAAACCCTACTCTGTCGTATTATTGGACGAAATAGAAAAAGCACATCCTGATGTTTATAACTTATTATTGCAAGTATTAGACGAAGGTCGCTTGACAGATAGTTTAGGTCGCCGGATTGACTTCAAGAATACCATTATTATCATGACATCCAATGTGGGAACTCGTCAATTAAAAGACTTTGGTAGCGGTATCGGTTTCAAAGCAACTGAAGAACCTAAGGATACAAAAGAATTTTCCAGAAGTGTGATTAAGAAAAATATGGAGAAAACATTCTCTCCTGAATTTCTGAACCGTATCGATGAAAATATCATCTTCGACCAATTGGATAAAGATGCCATCTATAAAATCATTGATATTGAGTTGGCTAAGTTCTATACTCGAATCGAAGAGTTAGGATATAAATTGACAATTACGGACAAAGCTAAAGAATTTATTGCTTCCAAAGGCTATGATGTACAGTTCGGAGCTAGACCTTTAAGAAGAGCTATTCAAAAATATTTGGAGGCTGAGTTGGCGGAACTAATTATAAAATCCGACATCAAGGAAGGAGATTCCGTAACGGTGGACTTTGATACGGAAGAGCAACGGATTATTACATCAGTGAATAAATAAATTAACATAAAATCAATATAAAAGTTATGAGTAAAGAAAAAAAGACCGGTCATATAGGAGTTACGACCGAAAACATTTTTCCCATTATTAAAAAATTCTTATATAGTGATCATGAAATCTTTTTGCGTGAAATAGTTTCTAATGCTGTTGATGCCACTCAGAAACTAAAAACCTTAGCTTCCGTTGGAGAATTCAAAGGCAAGCTGGGAGATTTAACAATTCACGTTTCTTTGGACGAAAAAAAGAAAACATTAACTATCTCTGACAAAGGAATCGGACTCACTTCCGAGGAGATTGACAAATACATCAATCAAATCGCATTTTCCAGTGCCAATGATTTCTTAGATAAGTATAAGAAAGATGCAAATGCCATTATCGGGCACTTCGGATTAGGTTTCTATTCTGCCTTTATGGTATCTAAGAAAGTAGAAATCATCACAAAATCTTGGAAAGATGAACCTGCTATGAAATGGGTTTGTGATGGTAGTCCGGAATACATCTTGAGCGAAACAAAAAAAGAAGAACGCGGAACAGACATTATCTTATATATAGATGATGAAAGTAAAGAGTTTTTGGAAAAAGCGCGCATTGAAAACTTATTGCGCAAATATTGTCGCTTCTTACCTGTTCCTATTGCATTTGGAAAGAAAACAGAATGGAAAGACGGTAAGTCGGTAGAAACAGAAGAAGATAATATTATTAATGACACCACTCCTTTGTGGACTCGTAAGCCATCGGAACTGAAAGATGAGGATTACATCAAATTCTATAAAGAACTTTATCCTTTTTCTGACGATCCTTTGTTTTGGATTCACTTGAATGTAGATTATCCTTTCAATTTGACAGGAATATTATATTTCCCTAAAGTGAAAAGCGGTATTGATTTGCAAAAGAATAAGATACAACTTTATTCCAATCAAGTCTATGTAACGGATTCAGTAGAGGGAATTGTGCCGGAGTTCCTTACTTTATTGCACGGAGTAATTGATTCGCCGGATATTCCGCTTAACGTTTCCCGCTCTTACCTTCAAAGCGATAGCAATGTGAAGAAGATTTCTTCTTATATCACGAAGAAGGTTGCCGATCGCTTGGAAGAAATCTTCAAGAACAATCGTTCTCAATATGAAGAGAAATGGAATAGCCTAAAGATTTTCATTGAATACGGAATGATTACGGAAGATAAATTTTCCGAACGGGCTATGAAGTTTGTTTTGTTG
>DAIPZW010000188.1:0-4060 GCA_036781965.1 Bacteroidales bacterium | reverse complement strand
CATTTGAAGCTCGGTTATCTTTTGAAGTTCATTCTCTAAGCCCTCACTTTTGATGATTTTCTCCCATTCGGGGTTTTTTTCTTCAGCTCCTTCTTTAAGTAAATCCTCCGGTTTGAAGTTTCCTTGCAGTTTAGAACTCATTTTCATCATCTTAGGCAATAATTCCTCTTTTATCTTGCGAGTAATCTTCTCTGTTTCTTTGCTGATAATGAATTGAAGTATACTATTTCTTAGTCCTTTAGTAAACCAAAGGTTTTCACTTAAAATATCCAACTGACCTATTATTTCGGGATACATATATAGCCACTTATCATGCTTACGTAAAAAAATAAGTATCCCGACTAATGCACGTTGTCTTATGTTTTCGTCATCATTATTCACGGCTTCCAAGAGTACAGCTGCCTTTTGATTGTCGAATAGCTCCAACATATTAAGCGTAATAGCCGATATGATAAGACTTTTAGTATAGGAAGGAATCCGATTATCTTTCATCGTGTTCAGCAAAAGGTCTCCATTTTCTTTTGTATAATGGAAAGACAACCAAACCTCCGAGAAGATATTTTTAGATAGTGTTTCTATTGCTCGATTCGAAGCATTGATTTGTTCATTTGCCTCAAATGTGGAAGTTAATAACTCTTTTTGATCTAAAGCCGCTTGAAGTTCTTGAGTAAGTTGAGCTAAACTTTGATTTTCTGAATAATGACGTATTCTAAGTCGATCGAAGAAATAAGAAGAATCTACATCTAATTGAGTTCTAAGAATAATATCCCAACACAGTTCAAAGGTCGAACGGATAAGCTTATTATATATAAGGTCTTGTCCATCTATTTTTTCATCCAAGCGAACATAAGATAATATCCGTTTGTAGTCTTCTTCTAGGGTTTGAAGCTTTTCTTTGTATCCCCAATAAGGAGAATCATTTAATAATTCATGGAGTCGGTCGAAAACGTCTTTGAGTTTTCCTTCTTCTAAGGCTTGGACAAAAGTATTAATATCGAGTTGTGATTTTTTTATGCTGTTTGCCATATTATTAGTTGTTCTTTATTCGATAGATAATACTCAAGAATTATTCCGAAGGTAACAAGTCCGACATAATGGCTTATATTCGTCTTTTTCTCCTAGTAAGACACGCTTTTCTTCCTTAACTGTTCGATAAGAATAAACAGCCAATTGTCCGCATTCTACACAAATTGCATGAACTTTCGTAACATCTTCAGCAATTGCGCATAGAGCGGGAATAGGACCAAAGGGAATTCCTTTAAAGTCCATATCCAATCCGGCAACAATAACGCGAACACCTTGATTAGCCAACTTATTACAAACATCCACTAAGCCATCGTCAAAGAATTGTGCTTCGTCGATACCGACAACATCAATATCTCCGGACAGAAGCAATATATTTCCGGAATTTTCTACCGGAGTACAGGGAATTGAATTCTGATCATGCGAAACAACTTCCTCTTCCGAGTAACGAATATCAATAGCGGGCTTAAATATCTCTACATTTTGCTTAGCGAATTGAGCCCGCTTTAATCTTCTGATTAATTCTTCCGTTTTTCCGGAGAACATAGATCCGCAGATAACTTCTATAATCCCAATTCTCTTTAGATGAGTGTTGCGAGTATATGTTTCCGAATAAGCGTTCATTATTTCTTTTTAAGTTCTTCCATGATTTTTGCTTCGATCTCTTCGGCTAATTCAGGATTATCACGTAAGCAATCTTTAGTTGCCTCGCGTCCTTGTGCTAATTTAGTATCGTTGTAGCTGTACCAAGAGCCGCTTTTTTTTATAATTCCTAATTCTGCACCCACATCGACTAACTCTCCTATTTTAGAAATGCCCTCGCCGAACATAATGTCAAATTCAGCTTTGCGGAAAGGTGGAGCTACTTTATTTTTAACTACTTTGATTTTAGTAAGTTTCCCGATAACATTCTCACCATCTTTAATAGCTGTGCTGGGACGAATGTCAATACGCACGGAAGAATAGAATTTCAAAGCGTTTCCTCCTGTTGTGGTTTCAGGACTACCAAACATCACTCCGATTTTATCTCTTAATTGGTTGATGAAAATGCAAGTTGTGTTGGTTTTACTGATTGCAGCCGTCAATTTTCTTAACGCTTGAGACATCAATCTTGCTTGTAATCCCATTTTTGACTCGCCCATTTCTCCTTCTAACTCAGCTTTTGGAGTAAGAGCGGCAACAGAGTCAATCACAATTATATCGATTGCAGAAGAACGAATCAATTGTTCAGCAATTTCTAAGGCTTGCTCGCCCGAATCCGGCTGAGAAATCCAAAGATTCTCTACGTCTACACCTAATTTCTCGGCATAAAAGCGATCAAAAGCGTGTTCTGCATCAATAAATGCGGCAATTCCGCCAGCTTTTTGGGCTTCTGCAATCGCATGAATAGCTAAAGTGGTTTTTCCTGAGGATTCAGGTCCGTATATTTCAATTACACGTCCGCGAGGATAGCCTCCAACGCCAAGTGCAGCGTTTAATCCGACGGAGCCGGTAGGAATAACTTCTACATCTTCTACTGCTTGAATACCCATTTGCATTATAGAGCCTTTTCCATAGCTTTTTTCGATCTTTTCAGTAGCCATTTTCAAAGCTTTTAGCTTATCTGCATTCACAGTTGCTTTTTCTTTTTCTTCTTTCATCTTTGTTTTTGTTTGATAATTCAATAATTATAGATAGGTTTTAGTTTGTGTATATTAAGATTAGATGTTAAACTTCTAAGTCTTTGTTGAATATTTCATGCCAAGGCAATCCTTGTTTATTTAATTGCTCCATAAAAGGATCCGGATCAAACTCTTCTACATTAAACACGCCCGGTTTTTTCCAAAGTCCTTTCATAAACATCATTGCGCCTATTGTGGCAGGAACTCCGGTCGTATAACTTACTCCTTGTGCCCCTGTTTCTTTATAAGCTTCCTCGTGTGAGCAATTATTATAGATGTAATAAGTTGTTTCTTTACCTTCTTTGTCTAATCCTTTGATACGACAACCGATACTTGTTTCTCCTACATAATTTTCTCCCAGTTCTCCCGGATCAGGCAATACGGCTTTTAGGAATTGTATTGGGACAATTTCCACACCATTATAGATAATCGGATCAATACGAGCCATTCCTATGTTTTGGATTACTCTTAAATGAGTTAAATATTCCTGTCCAAAAGTCATCCAAAAGCGCGCTCTCTTCAAAGTAGGGAAGTTTTTAACCAATGATTCTAATTCTTCGTGATAGATAACGTATGATTCTTTCGGTCCGATATTAGGATAGTTCAAAGCTTTATGAATTTCGTGCGGTTCTGTTTCTACCCATTGACCGTTTTCCCAATATTTTCCTTTTTGAGTTACTTCCCGGATATTAATTTCAGGGTTAAAGTTCGTAGCAAATGCTTTGCCGTGGTCGCCGGCATTGCAATCTACGATGTCTAAATAGTGCATTTCGCTAAAATAATGCTTTGCCGCGTAAGCTGTAAATACACTAGTTACGCCCGGGTCAAATCCACAGCCCAAGATAGCGGTTAGACCGGCTTCTTTGAACTTATCTTGGTATGCCCATTGCCATTTATATTCATATTTAGCTTCATCTTTAGGCTCGTAATTGGCTGTATCCAAATAATTAACCCCTGCTGCCAAGCAAGCGTCCATTATCGTCAAGTCTTGATAAGGCAAGGCTACGTTGATAACCAACTCCGGCTGATGTTGCTTCAATAAAGCCGTCAATTCAGGCACGTTATCTGCATCGACTTGAGCTGTTTCTATCTTTTTATTGCCATATTTCGTGCCGATACAGTCTGAAATGACATCACACTTGGATTTAGTACGGCTGGCAAGTATTATTTCACTAAACACATCGTGGTTCTGCGCCACTTTATGAGCTACAACGGTTCCTACACCGCCCGCTCCGATAATTAGTACTTTTGACATTTTGATTGTTTTAGTTTGATTTCTGTTTACAAATATCCGAAATATTTTATTTCCTTGCAAGCGGATTTTAAAATTGATTGAACATAAATCAATTTACGATTTCGGATTCAAGATTCAAGAT
>DAIPZW010000187.1:0-4068 GCA_036781965.1 Bacteroidales bacterium | reverse complement strand
TATTTGTAAATATATGTCGTTGGTTTTCAAAAAGATGACGGGGATTTTTTCTGAAATCTTAAATATTGAATATTAAATTTTAAATAATAATTTTCAACTCGCGAAGCTTTTTTTCAAGTTTCGCGGAGAACTCGTGATTTTTAAGCCCCCAATCGGGAGCGATGAGCAGTTCTTTGGGCGATTGGGACACGAATCGTTCGATAATAATAGAGGGACGAAGACGCTCGATAAACTTAATGCAAAGATCGATGTATTCATCGGCAGAATAAAGGCGGAAAGAGGAAGGATCGAGCGCGTATTCGTGAGCCATGCGGGTTCCTTTTATCAATTGGAGCTGGTGCAATTTCAAAGTAGTAAGCGGAAGCTCGGAAAGGCGGTCTGCGTGGGCAAGGATGTCTGATTCCTCTTCGCCGGGAAGCCCCAAAATGAGATGTGCGCCGCAATAAATGCCCTTTTTATCGGTACGAATGATGGTCTGGACAGTTTCTTGGTAGGTATGTCCCCTGTTTATCCGCAGCAATGTCTCTTCAAGGGTTGATTCTATCCCATATTCAATTAATAAAAAATGGTTTTGGGCAATGGTTTTCAGTTCGTCCAATAAATCATCCGGCATACAATCGGGACGAGTCCCTATAATCAGTCCGACAACTTCGGGATGAGAGAGCGCTTCGCGGTATTTTTCCAAAAGAATGTGGGTTTCGCCGTAGGTATTAGTATAGGATTGGAAATAAGCAAGGTATTTCATCTCGGGATACTTATACTTAAAGAAATCAATACCCTCTGTGAGCTGCCGGCTGATAGACTTTTCGGCAGCGGCAAACTGCGGACTGAAGGTTTGATTATTGCAATAAGTACAACCTCCTCGTCCTTTTGTCCCATCTCGGTTCGGACAGGTAAATCCGGCGTTTATCGTGATTTTTTGGACTTTGAAAGGAAATTGTTCCTTTAGGAAATCCGCCCAAGTATTACGCTTAGTATTCAAATCGACCGTGCTGGCTTTCTATGATTAGTTTCTTTTTGTCGGCAGGTTCTACAAATCCGATGATTTGAGCCTCAATGTCAAACGAACGAGCAATTTCGATGACTTCATCGGCGTATTCTTTCGGAAGATAGACCTCCATCCGGTGTCCCATATTAAACACTTTATACATTTCCTCCCATTTGGTTTGGGATTGCTCTTGTATCAATTTATAAAGAGGAGGAGTGGGGAAGAGGTTGTTCTTTGTAATCTTCAGATTGTCGACAAAATGCAAAACTTTAGTTTGCGCGCCGCCCGAAACATGCACCATTCCGTGAACCACGGGGCGCAATTTATCCAAAATTTCCTTGATAACGGGTGCATAAGTACGAGTGGGCGACAAAACCAACTTGCCTGCGTCCAGACTTAAGCCTTTGATTTCGTCGGTCAAGCGTTTTTGTCCCGAATATACTAGGGCTAGCGGAATGTTCGGGTCATAACTTTCCGGATATTTGATGGCTAAATAATGAGCAAATACGTCGTGTCGGGCAGAAGTCAAGCCGTTGCTGCCCATTCCTCCGTTATATTCTTTTTCATAAGAGGCTTTTCCGCTGGAAGATAGCCCAACGATAACATCTCCTCCTTGAATATTGGCATTATCAATCACTTCCGAGCGCTTCATCCGGCAGGTAACCGTGCTATCGACTATTATCGTGCGCACTAAGTCGCCTACATCGGCAGTTTCGCCGCCCGTAGGGTAAATACGAACGCCCATTTCCGAGAGTTCTTCGCACAACTGGTTGGTTCCCTCTATGATCGCTGCAATAACATCGCCCGAAATCAAGTTTTTGTTTCGTCCGATGGTCGAGGAAAGCAGTATATTGTCCGTTGCGCCTACGCAAAGCAAATCATCCAAGTTCATAACCAAAGCATCCTGCGCTATTCCTTTCCAAACAGACAAATCTCCGGTTTCTTTCCAATAGGTATAGGCTAAAGAAGACTTGGTTCCTGCGCCGTCGGCATGCATAATGTTACAATAGTCGGGGTCTCCGCCTAAGATGTCGGGAATAATTTTACAAAAAGCTTTTGGGAATAATCCTTTATCGGTGTTTCTAATGGCGTTGTGAACGTCTTCTTTCGAAGCCGATACGCCTCTTTGCATATATCTTTGGTCGCTCATGATTAAATAAAGTATATATAAACTTCGCAAAGATACAGTTTTTTTTGTTTACATTTTTTTATCTCAAATCTATCTTGTATTTTTGTCGAACAATTTAGCCTGTCCATTTTTTCGGCAGGCTATATTATTGAATAAGCAGACAAACTGAATTAAATATAAATTATTAAAGTTATGAAAACCAACATTACGAAAAATGCCAACCCGATTGTTACGTGGTTAGGCAAGCCTACTGAGGCGATCACTAAGGAAGACATCATTAAGTATGTTATGGAGAATGAAATCGAGATGCTAAATTTCATGTATCCTGCTTCCGACGGAAGATTAAAGTCTTTAAACTTTGTGATAACAGACGAAGACTATTTAAGAACCATCCTAACTTATGGAGAGCGTATCGATGGTTCAAATATCTTCCCATTTATCGAAGCCGGAAACAGTGACTTGTATGTAATCCCTCGTTTCCGCACGGCTTTCTTAGATCCTTTTGCTGATCTGCCTACGATTTGCCTTCTTTGCTCTTATTTCGACAAAGACGGAATGCAGCTAAAATCATCTCCGGAATATACTTTGAACAAGGCGAACGAGGTTTTCACTCAAGAAACCGGTTTAGTGATGGAAGCAATGGCAGAATTGGAATATTATGTGATTGCTGAAGAGGAAAACTTTGGAGGACTATACGGAGTTGCCGATCAACGTGGTTATCACGAGTCAGCTCCTTTCGCAAAGTTTAATGAATTCCGCGCAAATTGTATGCAATACATTGCACGCACAGGAGGAATCATGAAATATGGGCATTCGGAAGTTGGAAACTTCACGCTTGACGGAAAAGTGTACGAACAAAACGAAATAGAATTCCTGCCAACTTGCTTAGAAAAAGCAGCAGACACGGTAGTTATAGCGAAATGGGTAATCTGGAACCTAGCATTCCAATATGGTTTGGACGTTAGTTTTGCACCAAAGATTATCCCGGGCGAAGCAGGCTCAGGCATGCACGTACACATGCGCTTTATGAAAGACGGCGAAAACGTTACTTTGAAAGACGGAAAGCTTTCAGATGTATCTCGCAAGGCAATTGCCGGACTAATTACCCTAGCTCCTTCTATTACTGCCTTTGGTAATACTAATCCTACTTCTTACTTACGTCTAGTTCCTCATCAAGAAGCTCCAACTAATATTTGTTGGGGAGACAGAAACCGTTCTGTGTTGATCCGTGTGCCTCTTGGTTGGACTATGAAACCGGATATGTCTGCAACAGTCAATCCAAACGAAAAAGAAAATACAAGCTATACAGAACAAAAACAAACATTCGAGATGCGTTCTCCTGATTGTACGGCTGACATCTACGAGCTTCTTGCCGGTTTATGCGTAGCTTGTCGTCACGGGCTTAGCATGCCTAACGGTTTAGAACTTGCAGAGAAAACTTACGTAGATGTAAATATCCATTCAAAAGAGAATCAAGCACGTTTGGCTACTTTAGAGCAATTGCCTGACAGTTGTTTTGCTTCAGCAGACCAATTAGAAAGACAACGCGCTATTTATGAAGAAAGAGATGTCTTTTCTCCACAAATGATTGATCAATTAGCTCGAAAACTACGTGCTTATAATGATCAAAACTTAAGAAAAGAAATGGAAGCTGACCCTGCTGTTATCCGCAGACTGGTAGATGAATATTTTTATTATTAATAAATAGGGAGAAAGGAACAAGCAGAAAGGAGAAAGGACAATGGTTCTTTCTCCTTTTCTCGTTTAATTAGTGTATATCACTTCTCAAATAGGATAAAATTTGCATTTGGTTTTTGTTTTAATTAGTTTTATAGTTATAAATTCAGAATATAGTTATGAAAAATACTATTGTTGTTTTTTAATACATGGATTTAATTTTTAGTAACTATTCAGCCTCTACCTTCGCCACGCATTTTAGAGCGGGGAGTAC
>DAIPZW010000186.1:0-4077 GCA_036781965.1 Bacteroidales bacterium | reverse complement strand
CCAGAAGGCTTGCTTTCGATGATAGGTAATGGAGAAGGGAACGAAAAGAACTGTGTCTTATAAAATATAACACTTTATATCTTTTATATAAAGCAATAAAGCACTTGTGATATATTCCTTTTAGTGCACAATAATTCAAAATGTTTTCATTTTTGTTTAATTTATTCTATTTTGTCTAAATATTAATGAATATAATTTCATTTTTAATCGATTAAAGGCAACTTTCATTAGTTTAGTGAAAGGAACACAAAAAAACTAGGCAATGAACAAGGTTGTTTACACTCTGGTGTTTAACCGCTGGAACAAATTAAAATCTGATGGTACAGCGTTAATTCAAGTGGAAGCACGCTTGAGACAGCAAAAAAAATACTTTTCAACTAATGTGTATTTACGTCCCGATCAATGGGATAGAAAATCAAAAATTATAAAGGAACATCCCAATGCTGAAGCATTGAATCATATGCTGTATTCATATATAGCCTCTATAGAAGAAAAAGAATTGCTTTTATGGAAGAATGGTAAGAATATAACGCTCGATGCTTTGGTTAGTGTTATGGACGAACAAATTAATCATGAATCTTTTATATCATTTTGTTATCGGGAAGTCCTGAATTCTTCTTTAAAAGAAAGTACAAGGAAAAATCATCTTTCTACAATTAAACTTATCGAAGCCTATCAGAGCCAGTTAGATTTTTCCTGTGTAAATTATAATTTCGTTTGCGAATTTGATTACTTCTTAAGAGGCAAAAATTACCATTTAAATACCATAGCAAAGCATTTAAAACATTTAAAGCGATATGTAAATATTGCAATTAATAACGATTTAATGTGTTTTGAACAAAATCCTTTCAGGAAATACAAGATTAAATCGACAGAAAATCATTCAACTTATTTATCCCCGGAAGAACTATTTCAATTGGAAATAACACCTTTAACGGGAAAAGATATAAAACTTCGTAAAACCCTTGATGCTTTTCTGTTTTGCTGCTATACCGGCCTAAGGTATTCGGATTTTATTAGCTTGAATGATAGAAATTTTATTCTAATGAACAATGAGATGTGGTTGTTCTATAAGACGGTGAAAACAAAAGTAGAGGTTAGATTACCCCTTTATCTACTTTTTGAAGGAAAATGCCTCAATATACTTAATCGCTATAGAGACGGAATAGATGCTTTTTTTAGTTTAAAAGACAATTCAAATATAAATAAAGAACTTTTGAGGATATCAAAAAAGGCAGGGTTATCCAAGCATATCTCATTTCATACTGCCAGGCATACCAATGCAACATTACTTATTTATAATGGATTGAATATTACCACTGTTCAGAAAATATTGGGCCACAAAAACATAAAAACCACCCAGATTTATACTAGTGTAATGGATATGACTCTCGTTCGTGAACTTGAAAGAATGAATTCGCAGATTTAGGACAATCGCTATAATTTGATTCGATTCCATATTGTAAGTATCAACTGCTGTCTGTACTTTCAAAAAGAAGAGTACGTTTTTATATTTTAGATTTTCATCGGTTTGACTTAACCGGTTGAAGAATAAACTTTTAGCAGAGTTATTGAGATTCAGAGGTAACGAGTTAGTAACCGTGCGATTTTCAGCGTTTCCAAACGGCAGGGAAGCCATGAGCGGGAAATAACCGGCATAAGTACGGGCAATAACTTCGGGCACAATCGTACTATTCTCATTCTATCAGCCTTAACAGTCTGATGGTTGCTGCTGTTGCCGTTGTTTCTACGAGGTACAAAACTTCAATATACAACAAAAGTTCGGACGAGCGCCGAACTTTCAAAATATCACAAGGCAATGGCAGCAGACCATAAGTTAGGCGTTCGACATTTTCATCCGTAAACTCTGCTAATATGATTCGGCCTATGGTTGATAAGAATAATAATCTAACAATTCTCTCAATCGCTTTACCAAAATATTTACTCTTGTATTTGGGTTTGCGTCAATAGGCTGTCTATTTCCTGCACTATGTTCAGAGTTTAATCTATTGGCTCGTTCAATTGCTTTAGGCTCATTACCTAATTTCAAAACAATGTCAACTATGTTTTTGTTTCCGTGCTCATAAACAAAAGTGCTATAGGATGGATTCTTCTTTATACATTCCTCTAATTTTGCATAAATATCTGCCCGTGGGATTGGTTCTTCAGAAGTTACATTAGTGAAATGCAATAACAACCATAATTCAAAAACTTCATTGCTATATGCAATTTGTATGTTTTCCTTTTCTGCAATTTCAAAAGCCTCGACAAATCGTTGTTTGTTTCCTTCGGATTGGTCTAAATCATCCTTGTCAAATACAGCCCAAACTTCATCAACAGTTTTGTTTGATTTCTCAAATAAGTTCTTTTTCTCAATTTTGGCTTGCTCAACAACACCTTTTGAATTGTGCCCTGTTCCAACAGGATGTAGAAAAACTGTTTCATTGGGATAAATTTTCCCAAATTCGTCTTTAAATTTCTCGAAATAATATGGCTCTGTGCTCTCGTCTTCGCATACAATAAGAAATAAATGAGGATATTTGCGCCACTTTATTGGTCGCTCATCAATTTCCCTCGAAGGAATGGGCTTACTTATTTTACCTCTTTTTCCCATCGTATGTTGCGGATGAAAGTTTGAAAATCTCCAAGCATTGGTATTGCGCCATAGCGTCCTTCAATATAGCGTTTTTCTTTGTCTGTATCAGGGCGCTCTTTTTCTGACACAAATTCGCCATTTTTTTCTCCAAAATACACAAAATCGGAAAGAGAATAAAATTCAGTGCTTTCCCATCCGTTTTTTTCAGTAAAATAAATTTGGTCACGGCGCAATTTCGAATAACTTAGTAAATTTGTGTCGTGTGTCGCAAAAATCAACTGGGCATTATTAGGATTACTTTCCTTATTTAAAAACACATTAATCGTGTTTAATGTCATCACCGGATGCAATTTTGCTTCAATTTCATCAATAATCAAAACTCCTCCATTTGCCAATGCCCACAAAATTGGCCCGCTTAGGTGAAACGCTTGTATTGTTCCTGCCGATTCTTTGTGGTGAAAGTTCCACGATAATAGGCTTGTTGTTGAATCTGCCGAAGAATTGTATGTTTTATGTTGAGAAGATACGATAAAACTTTGCTTTTTGACATTAGGGTTTAAATCTTCTGTTTTTTTCTCAATATCAACATCTGTGATACCTAAAGAAAGAGAAGACATATACTGTTTGATTTTTTCTTTATATTCATCCCAAAGTTCAAATGTATCAAATCTTTCCGTTGTATTTAATCCATCTATCATATTGAAATATTTGAACCATAGCATTATACTTTTGGCTTCTTCAATATTCAATGTGTCGCACATAGAAAGAAATAAAGCATTCGTTCTTGTTGCTTCAATGGCAGCATCAATAAGTTTTTTTGTGCCGTTATAACCCGAACTAACATCTATTATTTCTCCTTCTCGTTCAAATAAAGTTACTTCTCTACCCGTCGATTTGCGAAACAACCATTCTTTTTGAATTTCATTTGCATTAAACTCAAATCCATAACGATAACGCTTCTCGTTAATTACAAATAGAATTTCAAATGCTGTAGGTTTGTTTTCCCAACCCTCTCGCAAAAGAAATGGGTCAAATGGCAACTTTGTTGTAGAAGAAGTTCTAGCTGAAATGTGAATAATTTTATCCAACAGACTCATAGCTTTAAGAATATTGGACTTTCCACTTGCATTAGCTCCATATAATGCAATAGCATTCAAGGCACTATACTTATCTTTATGTATAATGTTCTGCTCATAGTCTTTTTGCTTTGGCGCAGGAATCAAACTTATAGTTTGTTCTTCGCCAATAGACCGATAGTTTGATACCTTAAATTCGAGTAACATGATGTTTTTTTGAAACTTTTCTGCAAAGATATATATTTTCGATAAGAAAACGATATGTGAACTTCATTTTTTTGCAACATCGTTAATTTTGTAATTACTTCTTCGCACTGTCTACCTTCCGTGTTGTCAGCCCGCTGACACCCAACTTATCTGTAGCCTCCATAAAGGTACGGCTACCCTTGAAATATATAGAAGTAG
>DAIPZW010000185.1:0-4080 GCA_036781965.1 Bacteroidales bacterium | reverse complement strand
TATCCAATTTGTCAAAGAACTCACGGATGATACAACCACCTCAACCGGACTGATTATACATTCACATATTAATACCAAAGACGGACACTCTTCCCTCAATCCATGGTTAAAATCATTTCCTTTTCTTCGGCAATACGGCGCATATTAAGTATGGCATAGCGCATTCTTCCTAAGGCAGTGTTGATACTGACACCGGTTAGGTCGGCTATTTCTTTGAAACTCATATCTTGATAATAGCGCATCACTAAAACTTCTTTTTGATTGTCGGGAAGATGTTGTATCAGTTTCTTTACATCGGCTAAGATTTGTGTCTTAACCATTTCATCTTCTACGTTACCATCCGAAAGTTTCGCATTGTTGAATAAATCAATTTCGCAATCGTCATTAGAAATTGTTTGTTCGTTTTTCTCTTGACGATAGTTATCTATAATCAGATTATGCGCAATACGATTGATCCAAGCACGAAACTTACCGGATTCGGTATAACGTCCTTGTTTGATGGTTACGATAGCTTTCATAAAAGTTTCCTGAAAGATATCTTCTGCAAGTTCTTTGTTACGGACAATAAAGTATATGTACGAATATACATTCGTTTTATGTCTGTTCAATAAAATGTCGAAAGCCTCATTGTTGCCCTGAGCGTAAGCTACTACTAACTCTTCGTCAGTTTTCTTTCTCAAGTGAATCATTACTGTTTATAATTTGGTTCAAGAGTAATGTTTAGCTTATAGGCAAATGTCGTTTTTAGTGTTTATAAATATATTTAGCTCGGCAAAGTAAATAATTATTCTTGTTATTGCAAAATAATTGATAAAAAAAGTGATTTTTAGAACTTATATCCTAATGTTATTAACGCTCTGCTTGTATTATTTTTCAATTTAGCAGCCTTAGAGTCTAAAAATAAATCTCCATTTTGATCGTATAACATCGGGAATGCATACAATTTATCTGTTTGCGATTTATGAACGTAAGCCAAGTCTATATAAAATTGAGAAGAAAGACGATAACCCAAACCAATTGTATAATAATTAGCATCTCCTTCTAACATATAATGAGGAACAGTTCCAACTACAACAGCACCTACATTGCCTTCTCTTATATCTGCTGCATAAGGATTTTGCATCCAAGCATAACCAATCCGTCCTGAAAGTTGAGGCAAGAAGCGATATTCGGCACCTAAACGTACAGTTGAAGCCATTCTATAGTCTTCTTCTATCCATTTATTCGCAGACAGTTCACGACCATCTCTTTCTTCAAGCTTCATAGAAGAATAGTCTTTAATATCCCAATCGGCACTAATGATTGCATCCTTACCTAAGACCAATGCTCCGCTGAAAGTCCATCCATAAGGCGATTGAAAATCATAACGATAGTCTGCATAAGGAGTTTCATCATAAGCTCCGGGTCCATAATTAGCTTCTCCCCAAGCTTGATAATAATCGGTCATAGAATAATAAGTTGGGGTATGATAAGATACTCCTAAACGCAATATATCAATAGGGCGCCAAATAGCTCCGACTTTTACTTGCACTCCATAACCCGTACTGTTCAAATAGTTGTCTATATAATATGTATTCCCTCCGAAAGATTCGCTATAAGTAGAGCGCATGGTATAATCAATATCCATCAAAGATACTGCTGCACCTAGATATAGATTGTGTCCGAAATTGATTCCTCCCGAAAAGTCATAAGTATCCACTTTTCCTCTCTCTGTCATATCCATTCTTGGCTTTACCATTTGACCTACGCCTAATCCTGTCGGTTCATAATTGGTAGATCCCGGAGCAGTCTCATCTATAATTCCTACATTATAGCCTAAAATACTTAACCAGGAAGCATTTCCGTCCAGATATGCATTATATCTATTTCCATCATGCAATAATTGACCGGAAGAATAACCGGAAGTGGCATCAGCTATATAATCAGTCAAAGAAGTTGCCATATCTCCTCCGCGAGCAGAAATATTAGTATTGAAGTTTTTAGCACAATTGTAGCTGAAACCAAAGTTAATATTTTCAATACCCACCTCTTCTATTGGAATATAAAATACATAGGAAAGATTGGACACGTCAAAAGAAGTTTTACTATCCTTATTTGAAATTCCATTCCAATCCGCTTTGATAGAAGTATGGTTTAAGTCGGCTGTAATAGATAATTCGGCAGAACGGTAAATGGCTAAGCCGGCAGGGTTAATCATAATTCCTGTTATGTCTCCACCCAAAGCTCCAAAAGCTCCTCCCATCGCTTGTCCGCGTGCAGAACCCATCAAATCTCTACTTGCCATTTTTCCTGCATCGATTTCGCCTTGAGCAAATGACATTCCGCAAACTAATAATCCTACTAATGCTGCAATATATTTTTTCATACTTCTTTTTTTTCTAAATTATATCCTATCTTTTCTTTCTTATTTCAAAAGATATATCTGTTTATCTTCTTCCTCCACTTGATGAGCGTGAAGAGCCCCTTGAGCTACTTCTTCCTCCGCCCATGCTTCCACTGGAAGAACGTCCGCTACTTCCGCTTGAATAGCCACCGCTTCTTGAAGAAGATGAGGATCTGGAGCTATTATTATAAGAATTGTTTGAATGATTTCTTGAACTACTATTTAAAGTAGATTGATTTGCTTTTCTTGAAGGAGTAGAAGTGCTTACATTTCCTGCATTCTCTCTACTTGTTGTCCGATTTGAATCACTTACTCTCGTGCGAGTGGAAGTAGATGTTCCGGACACTCGTTCATTTGCTCTTGAGTTTCTCACTGATTTTGTTGCTGCTGATCTTTCTGAAGCAGATCGTGAAGAAACTGCCGAACGAGAAACTTGTCTGGAAGAAGCTCTTCCTATATTGTTATTATTTGGTCTTCTTCCATTATAATAATTATGTACATAATGATGGTTATGTCCGTAATACCCCTGATGATGATGGTGGTGATAACCGGAATACCAGCCCCAACCCCAATTCCATCCCCAATAGGAAGGAGAATAACATCCCCATTGATAATAAGCTGCACCTCTATAATAGGAAGGATACCACCAAGAATAATACCAAGGGTCATAATAGTAATAAGGAGAATAATATCCTCTGTTGTAATAATTAATTGTGATGGGAGTTGAAGAAGGAGAATCGAAATCTATTTCATAATTCTCTCCATCATAATAAATATTTACGTTGTCTGCTCCGGCAATTACTATTTTCGTAGGATCTTCAAATTTTACGATCCGTTGAGTCAGTTCGCCATCCACATACACTTCTTCCGTTGTTGTAGCGGTCTCATCATCGGTATAATATTCGTCATAATTCACATAACGTCTATTATATTCATCCACATCGCGAGTGTCCGTTTTCATAAGATTATCGTTAGGAGAAACGATAAGTTCTTCAGACTGTTGTTTTTGTTTTTTACTTGTGGGTGTAAAATACACATCATCCTCAAAATTATTATTCTGCGCTGTTAGAGAGAATGATAACAATGACGTTACAAGCAATAGAATCCATTTTGTTTTCATAATAATTTCCCTTTCTCTTCTTTTATATTTCATAAAAAATCGAGTTTATATAATCTTAGATGTTTTTAGCATGCAAAAAGTTGCACGAATTAACAAAAAATCTTTTTATCCCCGATAAATTACTATTAATTCTGTTGTTTTGACTAATAAAATAGCCTTTGGTTTAAATAATCTTTATCCCACACAAAAATAAATCAAAAGTACAAGACTCACAAATTTCTTGCTTTTATTTAACATAAAGGATCCATTTGTGTTTCAAACTTTTTCATGCTTTGAAACAGAATGTTTCGTCTAATGAAACGAAGTGTTTCAAGTAATGAAACAAGTTGTTTCAACCTTTGAAACGGTTTGTTTCTCCTATTGAAAATAAAGTTTCTTCTTGTTGAAAATAGTTTTTCCTCTTTCCAAACCTTTCTCTTTTATGATCTCCTCTCCCTATATCCCTCTCCTGCGAGGAGAGGGACTTTTGTTTTAGTTCCCTCTCTATTTTGGAGAGGGCGGAGGGTGAGGATTATTTTGCAAGTGAAAGACACTATGCTGAACGAAGGGTATGGGAAACTGAAAATATCTCCTTTAT
>DAIPZW010000184.1:0-4091 GCA_036781965.1 Bacteroidales bacterium | reverse complement strand
GAGTTATTTTTCGTTCTTGATCTTTTGCTTCGTTTTGTATCAAGACAAAATGAAGAAAGAAAGTTAATCAAAGAAATCGTACCTTCGACACTTGAAAACTGAATATTAAATCTTAAATCAGAGTAATTTTCCACTCTCAACCCTCAACTATCCACTATTCTAAACTTATTTCAGCTTATTTCGTTTCTAATAAAAGAAATAGATTGAATGATGAGCCGTCCTAAGAAACAAAATCAGTTAAATAGTCCACTTGTATATACCGGTCATTACAAAACGCCGCTTCAAATCCATTATGTATCTTATTTCGAGGATAATATAAAGGAAAAAGAACTTCATTCGATTGTGGAAATCCTGCCGATACTTAATACAGACCAAGGCATTAAGTGGATTTCGATCTATGGAATGTCCGATTCTAAGGATATATTGGAATTGATGAAAGGGATAGGAGTAAGTATGTTGGATGCGAAGGATATTTTGACCACTCAAGACGCTGTTTCGGTAGAAGAATACCACGATCATGTGGTTATTGTCGTTCCGGTAGTTCGCCGGAAAGGGAAAGAATTGGTCTCCGAACAGGTTTCTTTAGTGATGGGGCATGATTTTGTTCTGACTATCCAAGAAAGCGATGCAAAACTCTTCAATAATGTTCATCAGGCTATCACTCATAGCGGTTCGCTTCGGTTGATTTCCCGAAAGACAGGTTTTCTTTTGGCATCTATCTTGGGAGAAATAATTAATTATTACGCAGAAGATGTGGCTCAATTGGAAGATGATTTAGAAGAATTGGAAGACCAGTTGTTAGAGGTTAATATTCCCAAAGATTTAATTACTACCATTCAGGAAAAACGCCGCGAACTGATTCGTTTGCGTAAGCTTTTGATTCCTTTCAAAGATAAGTTGTCCAAATTACTGCATGTCAATGAGGATTTAATTACAGATGCCGAAATTCCTTATCTCAAGGATGTCTATGATCATCTGCTTTTTGTTCTCCAAAGTACGGAATCTTGTCGAGAAATCCTATCGTCTTTGTTGGATTTGTATTTGAACAGTAATGATGTAAAGATGAATCAGATCATGAAACAGCTTACTTTGGTGGCGACAATCTTTATTCCTTTGACTTTTATAGTTGGCGTGTGGGGAATGAACTTCAAAGTGATGCCGGAGTTGGATTGGCGCTACGGTTATCTATATGCTTGGATACTGATGATTGTTATCGGTGGCGTTGTTTGGTGGTATATGAAAAAAAAGAAATGGTTTTAGCGACGCATTCTCAGTTTCATTCCCGCAAAAATCGTATCCGGCTTCAAAGTCATTACGGCATTCATTTCGCCTGACATAGAAAGTCCGCATTCTTCACAGATTCCTGCCCGTTTTCCTCCACATTCCGTTAAACGAGTTCCGTCGGAAAGGATAAAATTACTGACCCAGCAATATTTCTTAAAGTTGTTTTTCTTCATAAGTTTAAGCCCTGAAACAGAATTCATAATCGGATAGCCGGCTTTCTTCTTTTGAATGATAAGGTCAATGGCTTCACATCTTATTTTCCAATCTAAAAATAAAGATTCAGTACCCGGATAAGGATTATGAAAGTTCAAAGATATGGATTTGATAAAGGGATTGGTCTTGGCAAACTCAATCGTTTCTTCCACAGACTGATAATTGCGGCTGTTAATGACCATATTAACGCTTAAAGCAGGATGATTGGCGGCTTCGATATGTTTAACCAAACGTTCAAAGGCTCTTTCGCCGCGAATATCATCGTGATATTTCCCTAAACCGTCCAAACTGACCCAAATAGAGTCTGCTTCGCTCCCTGTAAACGGTCTTTGTGCATTGGTAGTGATTGTGGTGGAGAAAAAACCGATTTCCTTAGCTAATCGAATCAAACTGTTCAAATCTTTGTCGTCTTCCTTCCACAAAGTAGTCTCTCCTCCTTCAAAATCAATAAAGCGAGAACCCAAGCGATAAGAATATTTCAACTCTTCTTTTATTTGTTCATAAGGTTTTGTTATGGGGTCTTTCAATTTATATACAGAACAATGCTTGCAAGTCAGGTTACATTTGTCAGAAACAAAGAGAACGGTTTGCAAAGGTCTTTTTTGTCCGCAAACGCGAGTTTTGAAAAACCACCAAGGAAGATAAAATAGGGATTTCATACCGTTGATTTAGGATAGATAATAAGCAATAATTACAGTAATACAGAATAACATAAGCAGATTTCGGGCAGAAAGCCAACGAATCATAAACCAATCGACTTTTCCTGCCTTGAATTTCTCCCAATCCCCCATAGGTCCCATCCACCACTTAGGATAAAATTTCCGATTGGAGTTTTTAATGAATTCTTGCATTAAAAAATGTTGGTAATAAGCTAAAGGAGCAGTTAGGAATACTAATAAATAAACCGAAGATAGCTCTTTTGCAATAATTCCTCCTACAATACAAACATAAGGAAGGTAAACTAATAGAGCATGAAAGACTAACATAGATTTAGGAGCCTTAAGTAGTCGGGCAAAAGTCATTTTTCCTGCCTCTTTATCCGGTTCAAAATCCATAATAGCATGCGAATAAACAATATTCATTACTAACATGCCGACCGGAACCGAGATAAATAGAAGCGAATCACTCCAACTTCCGCAAGCAGCATAATAAACTCCTGTCATAAGTAAAGGTCCGAATATAAATCCTATGAGTAATTCTCCCCATCCATGATAAGATAATCGTAAAGGAGGGCCGGAATAAGAAATTCCTATAATAGCCGTAACGATAGCTATGTAGAAAATAAAGTTCCCTCTAAAATACCAGATGATTGCGCTAAGCAGAATTGCCGCGAAAGCAAACGCAATGCAAGCGATAAATAACTGTTTGGTCGTCGATTCACCTGAAATTAAATAAGGGCACTTAGACATTCTTGCGCGGAAACCTTTTCTTGTCAAAGCTGTCCGATGTCCTGATTCTTTTATTTTATAATCGAAATAATCATCAAAGAGATTTAGACTTAAATGTCCTAGAGCCACCCCTAAAATACCTAATATACCCAACCACCAAGTAACGCCTTCTTGACGCGAAGCTAAACAAAAAGCCAACATGGCAGGTAAGAAACTTTGAGGCAAAGCAATTGATCTAGCATTCTTTATCCAAGTGGAAATGATATTCATAAACTTATATTTATTGCTGTAAATCCGGCGCAAAGATATAATAAAAAGGGGAGTGTAGATTAATATAAGGCGATATAGTTAAATATTATAGTTTGATTTGTTTTTACTACTTTTGTCCCTTTGCTAAAGATATTATTATGAGTCTATTTAGTTTATTCAAGAAAAAGAAAGAAAATATATCAAATGATCTAATTGTTGTTGAGCAGGTTGATGAAGTTTTAACTGATTCAATAGGGTTTGTTGAAGAAGAGCAAAAGAAAGATCAATTAACTCTAGATTCAATTGATAAAAGTATCATAGACTTTTATATTTCTCATTTTGCAGAAAAAGAACTAAAAGAAGAATTGTCCGTAGATCAGTTTTTTATTGATTATTTTCAAGATTCAAATTCAGTAGGTATTGATTTGTCGGATAGAGATCCTATGTTTGAGGAAGTTGCTCGTTTTATTGTTATTCAACAACAAGGATCTACATCTGCAATACAAAGAAAATTCAGTATTGGTTATAATAGAGCAGGACGTTTAATGGATCAATTGGAAAATGCTGGTATTGTAGGTGCTACACAAGGTAGTATGCCAAGAGAAGTGTTTATTCAAGATGAATATCAATTAGAGTAATTGTTATATTCAATAGAAAGTGGTATGCCTATTATTTAATAATCATTGACAACAAAACAGATACTTCAACTAAAAACCGTTCTGTAAATAGATTATATGTTAAAGAACTGACAAGAGAAATCACGCCTACGATAGATGATGAAAAAAAACTTGAATGTTTTTTTGCGTTTTTAGTACGTTTACTTGGTGGAAGTGAAAGTGAAAATATTGAACAATGTAAAGCAGACTCTTGGTTTAAAGCTGATTTTGACAAAAAAATAGATGACCTAAAATCCGCAGCCGATTTTTTTGCTATTTCAAAGCAAATACAGTCTTGATT
>DAIPZW010000183.1:0-4107 GCA_036781965.1 Bacteroidales bacterium | reverse complement strand
AAGATTATTTTTGCAACGCTCTCTTATCTTGAGATTCTGAATCGATTCTACTTCTTTTTGTATCATTTCCTCTCCTAAGCGGCAAGTTTCCTCAGATGCATAATCTTCTAAGTATTCTTTGAGAGTGATTAAAGCATTGGGAGCGCAACAATTCACGATTTGTCCCGATTTTGCTAATGCCATAAAACGATCTCCCGTTCTTCCTTCCCGATAACAAGCGGTGCAAAAGCTAGGGATATGCCCTCTTTTTAACAGCCAAGCGGTTATTTCGTCCAATGTTCGGGTATCGCTCACGTCAAATTGGTTCGTATTTTCTGTTGAGTCGTTTATTTGGGTATAATCTCCTACTCCGGTTTTTGAACCTCCGCTTATTTGCGAGATGCCGATATCTAATAATTGTTCGCGAGAAGCTTGAGATTCGCGAGTAGAAATAATCATTCCGGCATAAGGAAGGGCTAAACGAATCACTGCTACTATTTTTCGGAATACATCATCGGGAATTGCGTTGGGATAATCTTTTATATCAATATCATCCGCCGGACAAATGCGGGGAACGCTTATTGTATGAGGTCCCACTCCATAGACTGCTTCCAAATGTTCGGCATGCATCAATAAAGCTATCAGATCATAGTGATAATCACTCAGACCAAATAGTACACCTAAACCGACATCATCAATATTTCCTTGCATAGCTCTGTCCATTGCTTCAGTGTGATAAGCGTAATTTCCTTTAGGTCCTTTAGGATGAAGCTGTTGATAGCGTTCTTTGTCGTATGTTTCTTGGAATAAGATATAAGTGCCGATGCCTGCATCGTGCAGTTTGCGATAGTTCTCTACCGTAGTTGCCGCAATATTCACATTTACCCTGCGAATAGCTCCGTTTTTATGATGGATGCCATAAATCGTTTCGATTGATTCTAATATGTATTCTATTGGAATGTTTTTAGGATCTTCTCCAGCCTCAAGAGCCAAGCGTTTATGCCCCATATCTTGCAGAGCAATCACTTCGTTTTTAATTTCCTCTTGAGTTAATTTTCTTCGAGGGATTGTTTTGTTCTTTAGATGGTAAGGACAATACAAACAACTATTCACACAATAATTGGAAAGATAAAGCGGCGCAAACATAACAATCCGATTGCCGTATATTTTATGTTTAATCTTTTGCGCAACTTGAAAAATTCGATCCGTCAAGCTTTTGTCTTCACATAACAATAAGATAGCTGCCTCTTTATGGCTCAAGCCTTTTCCTTCTTCGGCTTTGTCAATAATGGCTTCTACTGCTTTTTTATCGCTCTTATACGTATCGGCATAAGTTAAAGAATCCAAGATTTCTTGGCGGTTAATAAATTCTTCTGCGTGTGGTGAATCAATTTTGTACATAATCTCCTTTTTTAGTAGAAACTTCATATCCAATGGAAGATAACTCATCGCGAAGTTCTTTCAATCCTTCCGCCGATTCAATCCCTAAACTAGATTTATTATTATAAAGACTATAATCCTTTCTTCGGTCTATAGGAGTTAAGTTAGGCATTAGCACATTAGCTCCTGCCAATATTCCTTTCATTCTTCCTTTAGGGTCAATGGAATTAAGAGCAGTTGTAGAAGGAATCAGAAGATTCGGATTCATTAGTCTTAAAATAGAAATCAAAATCAATGTTTGCCTAACACTTCCTGCCGGATAAGAAGCAAAAGGAGTGTCCTCATGAGGAATAAAAGGTCCTATTCCAATCATTTGCGGTTGAAATTTTTCTATAAAAAGAATATCCTCCACTAAATTGTCTATTGTTTGATAAGGACTCCCCACCATAATTCCTGTTCCTGCTTGGTATCCTATTTTACGTAAATCTTCCAAACTTCTTAATCTGTTTTGAGGCGACATTTCCAAAGGATGTAACTTTGTATAATGGTCTTCGTTTTTTGTTTCATGTCGCAATAAATAACGATTAGCTCCTGCTTCATAAAAACGAAGATAAGTTTCATAAGGTTTTTCTCCTAAAGAAAGAGTAATTGCACAATCGGGATAAAGAGCATGTATTTCCTTTATCGTTTCTATGATTTTTTCATCCTGCGTTTTGGTTGTTTCTCCTCCTTGTAATACAAATGTACGGAAACCTAATCCGTGCCCTTTTCGGCAACTGTCTAAAATAGTTTGTTTGTCTAAAGAATAGCGCTTTACATTTTTATTCCCTTTTCGTATTCCGCAATAATAACAATTATTCGTGCAACAATTACTTATTTCAAGTAATCCGCGTATATAAATTTGATTTCCAAACTTTTCTAAAGTAGCTCCTCTTGCCTGTTGATGAAGATAATTAATTATCTGTTCATCGGAACAGGCAATGAGTTTATGATATTCTTCGGCATGTAATGTATGATTCGATCGAAGCGAATCAATGATTGTCCGCATATCCGGGAATAGTCTCCAATTCTTTCTTTAATTGCCTTTTTCCTGCTTCTATATCATTATGAGAAGTAGGTCCCGTTATACATCCGCCCTCGCAAGCCATCACTTCAATAAATTGTCCTTCTGCTTTTTTCGTTTTAGCATAGTTCCGTAATATACGAATATTCTTTTTGTCGATATTGGAAATTTGAACAGCTGTAAGAGAATCAGCTCCTTCCTTAAGGAAAGCTTTTACAGCTCCGGTAACTCCACCTGCTGCGGCAAATCCATGAGCTTCACGTACTGAAGATAGAGAAACTGAATACTTGTCTGTTTGATCAACTTGAATATTCAATCCATTTAGAACGGATCCTAATTCTTCAAATGTCATAACATGGTCTACATATTCATTCTTAGTTGCTTCTTTCCGCTTAGCAATACAAGGACCTACAAAAACTACTTTAGCTTCAGGGTCTTGTTCTTTGATAAACTTAGCCGTATAATACATAGGAGAAGGAGTATCCGAAACAAATGGTTTCAGCTCCGGTATATGTTTCTCGGTTAGTTCTATATAAGAAGGACAACAAGAAGTAGTCATAAAAGCTTGACCTTCTTCCAGCTTTTCTTGCAATTCATGTGCTTCATGTTCAGTGGTCATCATTGCACCTTTCGCCACTTCTATGACATCATGAAATCCAATTGCTTTAAGTGCTCCATAAACTTGTTCTTTGGGAGCTTTGAATTGTCCTAAAATTGCAGGAGCTACTATGGCAATCATTTTTTCTTTTTTATCAATTCGTTGCAGAATATCAAAAACTTGAGAAATTTCAAAGATTGCTCCGAAAGGACAGGCATTCAAACATTTTCCGCAATAGATACATTTGCTTTCATCAATATGTTCAATGCCATTATCATCCTTCTTGATTGCTCCTACCGGACATGCTTCCTCACAAGGAACAGGCATATAAATAATAGCGTGATAAGGACAACTTTTATGGCAAATCCCACAACTAATACAAGTATCTGGATCTATCTTTGCCTGACCGGTTTGCTTATCAAATGAAACAGCATCTTTAGGGCAGTTCATATAACAAGTACGAGCTACACAACCTCGACAAAGATTGGAGACAATATAATTTTGTTGAACACAAGAGGAACAAGCCTCTTCAATAACACAAAGAAAGTTTTCCTTCTTTATTTCTTTTCGTTCAAGAGCTTTTCTTGCATATTCAGATAAAGGAGTCAATTCATCCTTTTCGTCAGACATATCCCAGCCTAATAAAGGCAAAGATTTATATTTCCATATAGCACGTTCTTTATGAATACAACAACGAGCCAAAGGTTTTTCCGTCTTAGGGCTTAACTCTATCGGCAACCTATCTATTTGTTCGATTAATTTATTTTCACTCCAAAGCCCCACTAACTTCGCCAATAGTTTATGGCGAACGATCATTGCATTATTTGTATAGGCCATTGCTTAAATTTTCCTTTTATTAGAAGATAACCATTAAATCGGGCGCAAAGGTACGTACTTTTCTACAAATAAAAAAACAACATCTTCAAACAAATTTTAATTGCAATTTTTCTCGACGATTGTACAATATTATTGTCAATGGTATAATCTTTTGGCAGATAGTATAATAACTGCAAATGAAAGACTTAAATATTATAATCTTTAATAAAAATAGATTTATCTTTGTTCCCGAAAGTGTATTTCAACTTTA
>DAIPZW010000182.1:0-4118 GCA_036781965.1 Bacteroidales bacterium | reverse complement strand
ATTCCGGAAGGAATAGGCTTTTTTTATCCAACATATTTATAAATGTCTTTATGACATTATTTATTATAATTTTATTCCCGAAAAACTCATAAAACCAAATCCCATTAAAGCTGTAATAATAAAGGCGATTCCTAGTCCTTTCAAAGGTTTAGGAACATCCGAATATTGCAGTTTCTCCCGAATTGCAGCCATACCTATAATAGCTAATAGCCAACCTATACCGGAACCTAGTCCATAAGTGGTAGCCATTCCGACATTTGGAAAATCTTTTTGCTGCATAAACAAACATCCACCCATAATAGCGCAGTTTACAGCAATAAGTGGAAGAAAAATTCCAAGCGAATTATATAGAGCTGGAGAAAATTTTTCAATAAACATTTCCACTAATTGTACAAAAGAAGCAATTACTGCAATGAAAATGATAAAACTTAGAAAACTTAAGTTTACCGAATCAAATTCATTACCTAACCAGATTAATGCTCCTTCTTTTAACAAGTATTTATCTATTAGATAATTGATTGGAACAGTACAAAGCAATACAAACATTACTGCAATTCCTAATCCCATTGCTGTTTTTACATTCTTGGAAACAGCTAAAAACGAACACATCCCCAAGAAGTAGGCGAATATCATATTCTCCATAAAAATGGAGCTGATGAATGTACTTAAATATTCTTGCATAATCTGATACTTTATTTTTTCTCTTGTAATGATTTGTCTTTAGTTCGTTGAAGCCATATAATACAAGCCACTACAATAAGTGCCATTGGAGGTAAAATCATTAATCCGTTATTTTCATACCCCCAATCATAAAATACTTTTGGAATAATTGGTTGATCAAATAAGGTTCCCGAGCCAAAAAGTTCGCGGAAGAAACCTACAATCACTAAAATCAATCCATAACCTAAAGCATTTCCAACTCCATCTAAGAAAGAAGGCCAAGGTTTATTTGCTAAAGCAAAAGCTTCTACACGTCCCATTACAATACAGTTCGTAATAATCAATCCGACAAACACAGATAATTGTTTACTTACTTCATAAGCAAACGCTTTTAGTATTTCATTTACAATAGTAACCAAAGTGGCAATAACAACCAATTGAACAATAATACGAATCCTAGTAGGCACCGTATTACGCAATAAAGACATAATAACATTCGCCATAGCCACTACAAAAACTACTGAAATAGCCATCACTATACTTGGTTCCAATTTGCTGGTTACAGCTAATGCTGAACATACACCAAGCATCTGTACGGTAATTGGATTATCCTTTGCTAATGGATTAAGAAATATTTCTTTATTCTTACCTGATAATAGTCCCATAATCATTTCTTAATAAAAAAAGGTTCATAGACACCTAAACTACTCTTTAGCATATTGTCAACTCCTTGACTTGTGATTGTTCCTCCGGAAATACCATCCACATAATCTTGTCCTTGAGCCGTTTTGCCAGGCTTAACAATGGCAATAGAAACAAATTTATTGGAATTATTAAATATTCTTTTACCAATGAACTGATCTGAAAAGCTTTTTTTATTTATTTCAGCTCCTAAACCCGGAGTTTCTCCCTCATGCCCAAAACCTGCTCCATAGATTGTACTTTTATCATCATCTAAGGATATAAATCCCCACAAAGGTCCCCAAAGTCCTGCACCTCGAAGCGAAAGAATATATTTGGTTTCACCATCTATTTCCGCTTCAAATACAGGATAAAGACGTTCTGCTTGAGGTTTTCTTAATTCATCTACCAATTCAGCCGTAAAAGCATCGCCTTTTACTTGATCTCCTTTAGCATTTACTAAATACGAGTCTTTAATATATTGCTCATACAAAGTCTTTGCATTCGAATTAGTAGACTCTATATTAATTGAAGCCAATATCTGACACATTTTATCTACTGCTTCATTCTCTGCCTGTTTAGGTCCTAAAACCTGTGAGATAAAACCCAGTACAAAAGCAACTATCACAACCATAGACGATGCATATATTAATGTATAAGAACTACTTTCTTTATTCATTTGAATTTCCTTTCACTTTTATACGCTTTAGACGGCGTTTAATATTTCCTTCCACTACATAATGATCAATCAATGGAGAGAAAGAATTCATAAATAAAATGGCTAACATCATTCCTTCAGGATAACCCGGATTCAATGCCCGAACACATATGGCAAAGAAACCGACTAAAAAGCCGAAAAGATATTTTCCTTTTTGAGTACGAGGAGAAGTAACCGGATCGGTAGCCATAAAAACAGCTCCGAAAGTAAATCCTCCTAATAAAATATGATCCAATGCATTAATTGGAGAAATCTTAAGTATATTAAATAACCATGCGGTTAAAATTCCTCCGGCAAAAACCGAAAACATAGTACGCCAATTGGCGATTCCTGTTACTAATAAGATTATTGCTCCTAATAGAATGCATAGTTTGGAAGTTTCGCCAATAGAACCAGGAATAAGACCTAGGAACAGATCCCAATAACTAAGTGGATCTCCAACTATATTAGTTACTTCAGGTATTCCGCTTGAACCTACTTGTCCTAAAGTAGTTGCACCCGAAAAAGCATCAATGGTTTCTCCTCCGCCAATACCGAAAGTTGACTCTGTTCTAACAAAAACAGAATCTCCCGACATCTTAGACGGATAAGCAAAGAACAGGAAAGCACGAGCAACCAATGCAACGTTCCAGATATTAAATCCGGTTCCGCCGAAAACCTCTTTAGCAAAGATTACAGCAAATGCAGTTGCCAAACCAACCATCCAAAGTGGCGTATCAATAGGTATAATCAAAGGAATAAGCATTCCCGACACTAGAAATCCTTCTTGTATCTCATGACCCTTCCATTGCGCTACAATAAATTCTATACCCAATCCAACAATATAAGAAACCAAAACAAGAGGAAGAACGGCTAAAAGACCATAAATAAAGGTCATCCAGAAGCCCGGCTCTTGTCCTATTGCCAAATAGTGTTGAAATCCCGTATTATACATACCGAATAATAAACAAGGAATCAAAGCAAGTACCACCACAGACATAGTTCTTTTAGAATCTATTGCATCGTGAATGTGTACTCCTGATTTAGATGTTTTATTCGGAACGAATAGAAATGTTTCAAATCCGTCGAAAACCGATTGAAAAGCATGCAATTTGCCGCCTTCTTCGAAGTTCGGTTTTATTTTGTCTAAATATCGTCTTAGAAATTTCATGCTTACATCATTTCTTTATGAAGCCAGTCAAGGCCTTGTCTAACAATTTTCTGTAACTCCATTTTGGACGTATCGACAAATTCGCATAAAGCAAAATCTTCGGGGGCTACTTCGTAGATTCCTAAGTTTTCCATTTTGTCAATATCCATAGCAATAATAGCGCGTATCAAAAATTCAGGAAGAATATCCATTGGGAATACTTTATCCCATTCGTTGGACATAATCATTGCACGTCTTCCTCCCTGAATACGAGCATCTATCCTGTATTCCTTTTTCTTTATCAAATTGGTCAAAAATGCCGGATAAGTTCTGCTTACAGAAAACTTATTGCAACCGGGAACTGCCCAACCTACAAATTCATTATTTTCATCTCCTTCAGGAATCACAGTCAATTGGCTGTTTCTTGCCCGAAGCGAAAGTTTATCCGAAATACAAGCTCCTGTCAATACATCGCCACTTATATATCTTAAATGAACATCACTATTGACTTTATTTTTAAAGAAATTATCCAAAGAAACGCCGGGCAGCATTTTATAATAAGCGAGTGCTTCTTCTTTAACTTCCGAGCCGGTTAAGGCAACGATTCGAGTCAAATCAACAATGCCTTGATTAAAGAAACGACCGATAGTAATAACATCGGCAGGATCAACTGTCCAAACAATTTCTCCTTTATTAATCGGTCGGATATGATTGATTTGCACCCCAACATTTCCCGCAGGATGAGAACCATCAAAGACAGTTATCATCACATCTTTAGCTTGAGTCAATACTTCTGACTTGGTTTCGGGAGAGATTCCTAAATAAATTTTTCCCGAAGTAATCATATTCAAAGCATCTAATCCTGTTTGAAAATCTTTTTCCTGTCCTTTGACAATTAAATCAAAGTTAGGAGCTAAAGGTGCGGAATAA
>DAIPZW010000181.1:0-4121 GCA_036781965.1 Bacteroidales bacterium | reverse complement strand
AGAAGGAAACAGCTCAAAGGAATATAGTATAGAAGAAAATACACCTATTATCAAAGAGCCCTTCCCTATCGAACTATTTTTTGTGACTAATACTTCTGATTTGCTAATAAACAAAAATCCGAATGAAGTATATTTAGATGCCGACCAAGTAAGCTTCCCTCTGATTTTAAGGAAGTGGAAAGCCGGCGATCGCTTTGTTCCTTTCGGGATGAAGGGAAGTCAAAAATTGAGCGACTTCTTTAATAATAACAAATTCAACAAGATAGAAAAAGAAAATACGTGGATATTAACTTCCGGAGAAGATATTGTTTGGATAGTGGGTCATCGCTCTGATAATCGCTTTCGAATAACCAATTCTACTAAAAACGTGTTAATATTAAAACTTTGTTGAAAAAATAATTGCTCAAATTAAAAATAATATTACCTTTGCGATGTAATAAAACTCATCAACGCGCTTAAAGCGCACCTATTTTCAAACCATTCTTTCATCTGAATATCTATATTAAATAGAATAAGAGAAAATTAACAATGTACATGTATTATGCAGAAATATAATATTTTGCAACTTAAGGAAATGGATCATTCCCAATTAGTTGCTCTTGCCAAAGAGTTAGGCTTGAAGAAAGTCGACAAAATGGAAAAAGACACTTTAATTTATCAAATCTTAGACGAGCAAGCCATAGTTTCAGCAGCGAAACAAGCTTCTACAGAAAAAAACATCGAACCGAAGCGTATTCCTCTTAAGAAACCTGCAAGAACAAAAGCAGCTCCAAAAGAACAAACAGAAACAAATAAAGAAGAACCCTTAAATTCAACGCAAGAAACCCCTGTTCCAAAGAAACGGGGCAGAAAACCTAAAGACAAAACCGAAGAAATGAACACAACTGAGCCAACTTCTTCGCTTCCTAAAGCATCTTCTGAAGAAACAGAAGCATTAAAAGAAGAAGATACTTCTAAACAAAAAAGAAAAAGAGTACGCATTGAAACTCCTCAGGCAGCTTCTCCAGCGACTCAAGAAGAAAAAAATGAAACTCCCGAAGAAGAATCGGCTAAGCCTCAACAAACTCCTCAAGCAAATACAGGAATTGCAAAAACAGAAGCTAATCCGGGCGGAAAAGTTGTTTTCAAAAGAAATCCAAATGCTAATACGGTGATGGATCAAGTGTTATTTGGAAGTAAAACAGAAGCTTCCAAAGCACAAGCTAATCAACCGCAAAAAAATAACAATCAGCCTCAAAAGAACAACAATCAAAACAACCAACAAAAAGGGAATAATCATAACAATCAACAAAACAACGGCAAAGACAAAGATAAAACCTATGACTTTGATGGTATTTTGACCGGAACCGGCGTATTGGAAATTATTCAAGAAGGTTATGGTTTCCTACGTTCGGCTGATTATAATTATTTATCTTCGGCAGATGATATTTATGTATCCCAATCTCAAATAAAATTATTCGGACTTCGCACCGGAGATGTGGTTGAAGGTCCTATTCGTCCGCCCAAAGAAGGAGAGAAGTTCTTTCCTTTGGTAAAAGTGGACTATATAAATGGACTTCCTCCCGAAGAAGTTCGCGACCGTGTTCCTTTTGATCATTTAACTCCCCTATTTCCGGATGAGAAATTCCATTTAACCCGAAGTATGAGTCCTAAATTATCGGACAGAATATCCCCGCGCGTGGTGGATTTGTTCTCTCCTATCGGAAAAGGACAGCGCGGATTAATTGTTGCTCAACCGAAAACAGGGAAAACAGTTCTTTTAAAAGATATAGCTAACTCGATTGCTTGGAATCATCCTGAGGTATATATGATAGTACTCCTAATAGATGAACGTCCGGAAGAGGTTACAGATATGCAAAGAAGCGTTGATGCAGAAGTTATAGCTTCTACATTTGACGAACCGGCTGATCGTCATGTCAAGATAGCCGAAATAGTATTGAACAAAGCCAAAAGAATGGTTGAGTGTGGACATGATGTTGTTATTTTGCTAGACTCTATTACCCGTTTGGCACGTGCTTATAATACCGTTCAACCGGCATCGGGAAAAGTATTATCGGGAGGTGTAGATGCGAATGCTTTACAAAAACCAAAACGTTTCTTTGGAGCCGCTCGTAATATAGAGAACGGAGGATCATTGACCATTATAGCTACGGCATTGACCGAAACAGGGTCTAAGATGGACGATGTAATCTTCGAAGAATTCAAAGGAACCGGAAACATGGAGCTTCAATTGGATCGTAAGTTATCGAACAAACGAATTTATCCGGCTGTCGATATTATTGCCTCTAGTACTCGCCGCGATGACTTATTGCAAGACAAAGATGCAATCAACAGGATGTGGATTCTTCGCAAATATTTGTCGGATATGAACAGTATCGAGGCGATGGAATTTGTTAAAGATCGCATGGATAAGACTTTCTCCAACGAAGAATTTCTTATTTCCATGAACGGATAGGATACAATCAAAATTAAATCTTGAAGCGATGGAAAAAAGTCTGATTATTTTCTTGCTAAGTCTATTTTCTTTTCAAGCATACTCTCAAATCGGAGATTTTTATGTAGGATTAAAAGGAGGATATACAACCAAATACGAAGCAGGATTATACGGAATTGAGGCTGCTTACCATATAACGGATCAGTTTCAATTAAATTTTACCGAACTTGTTAATTTCAATTTGTCTTATAAGGATGATTCGGATTATACAAACAAAACAGACCTTCGCTATTTCTCTACAAATCTTGATTTGCATTATTATTTGTTTTTATTTCATAGTTGGGCATCCGGAATTACCGGCGGTGTTCAATATTTGAATACTCAAACTAAAGACAGGGATCTGGATTTTATGGATACAAATGCTTTTGGTTTTAATGTCGGTTGGTATTTTCGATATACTTTGACCGAAAACCTAAAAATAAACGCAGGATGGAAATACAGCATGGGTAAAGAAGCTGTCAATTCCCATTTATTTTCAATCGGGATAGGCTATAATTTCAGCCTACGTTAGAGTTCTTCTGCGATGTTGTATTGATTTCGATCAGAAGAGTTACGAGTAATCAATTCTCCGATAAACCCTGCCAAAAATAATTGCGCCCCTATAATCATACTTGCCAATGCAATGTGAAAATAGGGCGTATCTGTTACTAATGGCGCCGGAATACCTTTAGACAAGTAATAAATTTTTATTCCGCCAACTACTAAAGCTAGAATAAAGCCGATAAAAAACATCAAACTACCTATCAAACCGAAAAAGTGCATCGGTTTTTTGCCAAATTTAGACAGAAACCAAAGCGTAAATAAATCCAAATAGCCATTAAAAAAACGACTCATTCCGAATTTACTCTTACCATATTTCCGAGCCTGATGTTGTACCGGTTTTTCTGTTATGCGTGTATAACCTGCATTCTTAGCTAAAAAAGGAATCCAACGGTGCATATCGTTGTAGATTTCGATATTTTTAACAACATCCTTGTCATAAGCTTTCAGTCCACAGTTAAAGTCATGCAACTTTATACCCGAAAAACGTCTTGCCGTTGCATTAAATAATTTGGTAGGCAATGTTTTAGAGACAGGATCATGTCTTTCTTTTTTCCAACCGGAAACCAAATGATAATCATCTTCTTTTATCATTCTATACAGTTCGGGAATTTCATCAGGACTATCTTGTAAATCCGCATCCATAGTAATTACCACATCGCCCCGCACACGTTGGAAAGCACATTGCAAAGCCGGAGATTTACCATAGTTCTTTTGGAATCGAACCCCTTTCACTTCGGGATGGTCTTTCTTCAATCCCTCAATAATTTCCCAAGAACGGTCAGAACTTCCGTCATCTACAAAAATAATCTCATACTCATATCCTTCTTTCCTAACTACTCGCTCTATCCAAGTGTAAAATTCGGGCAAAGACTCGGCTTCATTATATAAAGGTATGACTATCGATAGATCCATAATAATTATATGTTTGTGCAAAGATAAGGTTTTTTTAATTGAGAGTGGAGAATTAAGAGTGGAGAATATTTTTTTCTCCCTTCTCCTTATTCCCTTCTCCATTCTAAATTTTATCCTTCAAAAAATAAAGTTTATTTTTCTGAAAATAAAGAACATTTTTCCAAAAATAAAG
>DAIPZW010000180.1:0-4172 GCA_036781965.1 Bacteroidales bacterium | reverse complement strand
ACTGTATTTGCTTTGAAATAGCAAAGAAATTCAGCTGCGGATTTTAGGGAATAACTGAAATAATCAGAGTATTGCATGAAAAGATGGATGTTGAAAATCATCTAAGAACCTAAAACATTTTCAACTCTCCACTCTCAATTCCTAAACTTCAATCCCACATCAGACACGCCGGATAATTGATCAACCCGCATACCTTGACGAATGGAATAGCGATAAATTCCACTATCGGGGAAAAGATGATTTTGTTGATAAGGGTGTTCTAAAGTATAAATGCTTAAGCCCTCGCCTTGCCAAGTTCCGTAAACATCTGCTAAGGAAATATTGACCGTATCTTTGGTAACAATTCCTTGAGGAGATTTACAATCAACAAAGAGCCACAGGTTTTGGAAAGGATATTGATCATTATTGCGCACTTCAATAAAAACATCCAAAGGCTGTATGGTATCGGTCAATAAAACTTCGAAAGTGAGCGTATTGTCCTTATCCCAAGTGGCATCGGGCAAAGATTTATATTCATAAAATACTTCCGTATCGGCACAAGCAAA
This sequence comes from Bacteroidales bacterium, assembly GCA_036781965.1. GTDB lineage: Bacteria > Bacteroidota > Bacteroidia > Bacteroidales > Azobacteroidaceae > Azobacteroides. Next base: position 3,627 of record DAIPZW010000180.1, on the reverse strand, counting down.
TAGAATCATGCCGAAAATGAAGCAAAGCAATAAATTAAGAAGGTTGTGTTTCCTGCTCATTATTATTGTCATTATTAAGATCTTTCTTTTTGATTAGTTTCTTAACCGGTCTCGGAGCCTGATCTTTATTATTTAGATTTTCTTCCGGTTGATTCGGGTTTCTTTTTTTCTTTTTCTTCTTTTTTCGTTGACTATCGAAACGATTTATATTCTCGTCCAATATATCGAAAGATTTCTTTTGATTATTAGTCGTATTTACTTCTTCGTTCAGAGATTGAGGTTTTTCGCCTCGCTTATTCATATTTATAATTTCAAAAGCACGTTCGGGAGAAATAGTCACTAAGTTAGCCGGTATATGCCTATCGGTGGAATATTGCATTTGTTTTTTCAAAATATCCGACTTGAAATGATAATAAGTTCCGTCTTGAGTTTCCAAAGGAATATCGCGCGATGGGAATTTCTTCTGAATCTCCATGTAAGTGTCCACTTCATAGTTAAGACAACATTTAAGTTTAGCACATTGTCCTGCCAACTTTTGAGGATTCATGGATATTTCTTGAATACGAGCCGCTCCTGTTGAAACGGAAACAAAGTTATTCATCCAACCTGAACAACATAATTCCCGACCACAAGGACCTATTCCCCCTATTCTACCGGCTTCTTGTCGAACACCTATTTGTTTCATTTCAATACGAACGTGAAAAGCTTCGGCAAGATCTTTAATTAATTGTCTGAAATCGACTCTTTCTTCGGCAATATAATAGAAAATAGCTTTACTCCCGTCGCCTTGATACTCCACATCGCCTATTTTCATCTGCAGATTTAATCCTTCCGCAATTTTGCGCGAGCGAATCATCGTATCATGCTCTTTTTCTTTCGCTTCATTATATTTATCTATATCTCCTTGCTTCGCTTTGCGATACACACGCCTTACTTCCGCATCGGGACGTATTCTAGCTTTCTTCATTTGGAGTAAAACCAAACGTCCAATCATTGTAACTTCACCTATATCATGCCCGGGACTGGATTCAACCGCAACAATATCTCCTTTCGCCAAATCTATTTTTGTACTATTCAGATAATATCCCTTGCGAGTATTCTTAAATTGCACTTCTACATAGTCAGTTGCATGTTTTGCTTCCGGTATGTCGCACAACCAGTCATAAGTATTTAGTTTTTGGTCTTGTTCTTTTGAACAACCTTTTGAGTTCAATCGGCATTCGCCGTTATATAGTCTGTATTTCATTAAATATTTATTTCTTTAGCAAGACTGCTATTTTTAAAGATATATCAAAGAAGATCATTCTCGGATTAACATTCTGTTCGATATGTCTTTCCGCCAAAGTTAGGTCTTCTATGAAATCAAATACATTATTTTCGTTTATATAAGGTGCAAATTTAAGAGAAAATTCCTTTTCTTTTCTATTCATGTAATTAATTCTTTCGATTTTCATACGATAAATAAAATTTTCCCGTATCAATCGTTGAGTATATCCTAAGAATAGTTTTTGTTTATCCCGACCTAACGACGCGAAATAATCAGCCTTTACCTTCATTTCCCTAACATTCCTTGTCCAAGAATTGCGCATAATGGAAATAAAAAGGTCTAAAAAGGCATCATTCTCATCGGTAGTCTCAATAATTCGGCTTGCTTCCAAATAATTGCCCCGAGCCAATCGGCTTACTTCGTCAGCATCTTCGTCCGAAAGCTTATAATTTTCTTTTAAAGCTGTTAGAATTTCATGATTATCAATCGGAGGCACCATTAATAACTGCGAACGGGAACGGATGGTATTGATAATCTGCTCCGTATTCTCCGAAACCAATAAGAAAACAGTCTTTTCGGGCGGTTCTTCCAGCAGCTTCAACAATTTGTTAGAAGCAACGACATTCATCTTCTCCGGATGCCAAATGATCATTATCTTATAAGGAGATTCATAGGCTTTCAAGCTAAGTTTTTGTAAGATAGCCTTTGCTTCCCGCTCATAAATCATTCCTTGTGCGTTTTCTGCTGAAATATATTCCAACCATAAAGAAAGATTGGTATAAGGTCGATCCGGAATATATTCTCTCCATTCGGGAAGAAAATCATCACAAAAAGCATCTTTGCTCTTTTTTTTATTGATAATAGGGAAAACAAAATGAAGATCAGGGTGAGATAGTTTATCGATCTTCTTACAGCTCGGACAATTCCCGCAAGCTTCTTCTTCTCCTCTATTCTCGCAATGAAGATACCTAGCATAGGCAATAGCTAAAGGCAAAGCCCCTACTCCTTCATTGCCGGAAATAAGTCTTGCATGAGGAATAAAGCCTTCTCGAACCGATCTCGCAAGGTCTTTCTTTATTTCTTGATGTCCTATTATATCCCGAAAATACATTTATTCTTTAATTTCCGAACAAAGATAATACAAAATTATGATTTGTAATTCAATATTTAAGATTTCAAATTCAAGATTATATTATTGTACATGTAAACAATTTTGAATTTTGAATTTTGAATATTAAACCTTGAATCTTAAATTATTTATTTATCTTTGCCGAACTAAACAATAAATATCAGTACAAAAAGTATGGAAAATATCAATTGGTCGGAGTTAAGCTTTGGTTATCTAAAGACTGACTACAATGTTCGCGCTTATTATAGTAACGGCGCTTGGAGTGATTTAGAAGTTACCGATTCGGAAATGATTAATATGCACATGGCTAGTACTTGTTTGCATTATGGTCAAGAAGCTTTTGAAGGATTAAAAGCCTTTCGTGGCAAAGATGGTAAGATTCGTGTATTCCGTATGCGAGATAATGCATTAAGATTACAAGCTTCTGCACGCGGAGTTATGATGGCTGAATTTCCTGTTGAGCTTTTCGAAAAAGCAGTTATTGAAGTAATTAAAAAGAACGAACGTTTTGTTCCTCCTTATGAGAGTGGAGCTTCTTTATACCTTCGTCCTTTATTAATAGGTACGGGAGCACAAGTAGGAGTTAAGCCTGCAAAAGAATATATGTTCGTTGTGTTTGCAACTCCGGTAGGTCCTTATTTCAAAGAAGGTTTCAAACCGAATCCTTATTGCATCATCCGCGGATTTGACCGTGCTGCTCCTTATGGAACAGGAACTATTAAAGTAGGTGGTAACTATGCAGCAAGTTTAGTACCGGGAGAAATCGCTCATAGCAAAGGATATGCAGCCGTTCTATTCTTAGATGCTAAAGAGAAAAAGTATATCGACGAATGTGGCCCTGCTAACTTCTTTGGGATTAAGAATAATACTTATATTACCCCTGAATCAAGCTCAATTCTTCCTTCAATTACCAATAAGAGTTTAATTACTTTGGCAGAAGAATTAGGAATGACCGTAGAACGCCGTCCTATTCCTGTAGAAGAACTTGCAACATTTGAAGAAGCAGGCGCTTGTGGTACAGCAGCAGTTATTAGTCCTGTTCTACGTATCGATGATTTGGAAGAAAACAAATCTTATGTATTCTCTAAAGACGGAGAAGCCGGACCTGTTTCCTTGAAACTTTATAATAAACTTAGAGCAATTCAATATGGAGACGAAGCTGATAAATACGGTTGGATAACTGTTATAGACTAGGTCGTCCTATTTGTAAAATAACAAAAAGAGCTTGCCG
>DAIPZW010000179.1:0-4182 GCA_036781965.1 Bacteroidales bacterium | reverse complement strand
AATCAGGTGTATATGCCAAATCTGTTTTTATCAAAGCCAGAGTGTTTAACGAGAGCTTTCGTGTCGTAAAAACCGACCGAAACACGCTCGAATATGTCGCCAAACTCACGCAATGCCACTCTCAAATTCGCAGTATTGGCGTGAATTATAACCAAGTTGTGAAAGAAATGCACACTCATTTCTCCGAAAGAAAAGCCCTTGCATTGCTCTATAAACTCGAAAAAGAAACCATAGAATTGGCAATACTTGGGAGGAAAATAGTTGAATTGACAGAGGAATTGAAAGTGATTGTGGATAGGAAGTAAAAGATTAGAGACCCCGGGGTTCTTCTCCAAATACATAAAATCTCCCCATATCTAATGCAAGCAAGAACAAATTCTACTCCAACTCAATTATGGTAAGATAAAGCGGGATATATTGACAATTATCATTGACGAAGCAAAATGCATCAAGAACGACACGGAATTACAATATTTGCTAAAATCGGAACAAATGCCTGAATTATCAACAAACATCACTATCTTTGCAAAAAATATCAATTTTATGGACTATGGGCATTCAAATCAATAGGATTAAAATCGTATTAGCAGAAAAAAGCAAGACTAATAAATGGCTAGCTGAGACACTTGACAAGAATGAAGCTACGGTTTCCCGATGGTGCACTAATGAAAATCAACCTTCTGTTGAAACCTTTTATCAAATTGCACAAGTTTTAGATATTGATATTAGAGAACTTTTCAATCGTACAAAATAAGAATATATGGCACGAGCAGATTTATTATTGAATCTCATAAAATACGCTCTTTCTGGTAACAAACCTATGGTTAGAAAGGTTGCAGAAGCTATTATTGCAGAAGAAAGAAGTAAGAATCATGCGATTCTTGCAGATAAGTTAGAAGCAGAGTTAATACGAAGTGCTTCTGACTTTACAACGCCGAGTAACAATGGGATAAATCGGATACAAAACGATCTTAGAGCCGAAAACCTAATTACTGAAGTTCATCCTCAAAGGAGAATGGATAGTCTTATATTGCCTAAAGATGTAGTTCAGTTATGTGAGGAGTATATTCAAGAGCAATATAGAGTTGATATATTAAGGTCTTATGGATTAGAGCCTCGAAACCGTATCCTATTGATTGGTGCTCCCGGAAATGGGAAAACTTCTTTAGCAGAAGCAATAGCAGAATCTTTGATGATGCCTTTATATGTTGTCAAGTATGATAGTATAATAGGAGCATATCTAGGAGAGACTGCTTCAAGATTAAGGAAGTTGATAGATTTTGTCAGCACAAGGAAGTGTGTGTTATTTTTTGATGAATTTGAAACATTAGGGAAAGAAAGGGGAGACACTCATGAAACGGGAGAAATAAAAAGGGTTGTAAGTTCTTTATTATTACAAATTGATGATTTGCCAAGCCATGTAACAATAATCGGAGCAACAAATCATCCTGAGTTATTAGATAGAGCTGTTTGGAGACGTTTTCAAATCAGGATGAATCTCCCAATGCCCACTCGTGCAAATATTTCTCTATGGTTGGAAAAATTTCAGCAGAAACATAATATAAGTTTTGAACTTGCAACTGAAACAATCGCTAAGAAATTATTAGGCTCTAATTATTCAGAAATAGAGGAATTCGGATTATCTATTTTAAGAAAGCACATCCTCTCCCTCCCTAATTCAAATATGAAAGAAATTGTCACTGATGAGTTAAGAAACTGGAATAATAGGACAATGAAAGTAGAAGCAAATAATATAACAGAATAAAACTATGGCACAAAAACCTTTATTATTTTTCCCCAATAAAGAAGTTGCGACCAGAAGTAAATTAGGCGGTGGTGGCGGTAACTTTTTTACTCCGTCATCTACAAGGCAAGGACAACGCTTGTCCCCTACATTTCAACGGTTATTTGACAGTTTGGATGCTCGAAGAGTTTCGGCTCAACAGTCTACTGATGGTATTGACCCTGAACAAGTGTTAGTGTTTGAAACCATTGGTAGTGTTGAAGATTTTGCTAATGCAGTTTCAAAAATTGAGGGATTCGAATGGTTGGGAGAAATCGGAATAGAAGAAATAATACCTGATAACGAATTTTATCCGCTTAACAAAGCTGGCGAAAGAGATGAAGATAAATTCATGAATGGTAGGTTGTATTTGGTTTTTACTAACACAACCGCTATGACTGAACTTCTTTCTCTTTGGAATTTATGGATAAAAACTTCTGATTTTAATTGTCGTAGTGGAGAACATAGAGGGAAAGGAAAATTTAAAGACGTTTTTAAATTGCTAAAAAATATCCGGAGATGGGATGTACAAGATAGATTTGAGGAATCTAACATTTTAAGCCTATGGGAAGAAGAACTACAAATAGACCCCAATAGAACAGTCCGCTTCGAAATAGAATTATGGTATCGCTCAACACTTGCTCAAAGAAATAATAGTTGCTCATCTGTCTCAAGCCTGATTGTAGATTTAGGGGGAAGTGTGATAACAACTTGTGATATACCGGAGATTCGTTACCATGCGATTTTAGCGGAACTGCCAGCTAATGAAATAAGAAACATTTTGTCAAATAGAAATACTGAGTTGATAAAATGTGATAATATAATGTACTTTAAACCTTCGGGACAAATAGTAATGGATAGTAACTTTTCTCAAGAAGACTTACATCCATTGGAAGGAGCAACTAATAATGTTTATCCTACTGGTAATCCCATAGTTGGAATCTTAGATGGCTACCCCTTAGCTCGTCATGAAGTTCTGCACAATAGGTTGATAATTGACGATCCAGACAATATGGAAGCACATTATCAAGTACAAGAAAGAAAACATGGAACGGCTATGTGTTCTCTCATTGTGAGAGGTGATTTAAATAGAAATGAAGAACCACTACCAACGCCTTTATACGTACGTTCTATAATGCGCCCAAACGAGAGGGATTTTAACCGAAATGAATATGTTCCCAACGACCAACTTCTTATAGATACAGTACATCGAGCCATAAGAAGAATGTTTGAAGGAGATGGCGATATTGATGCGGTTGCCCCAAGTGTAAAAATAATAAACATATCCATTGGCGATAGGGATAGATTATTCTACAATTCAATGAGTCCATGGAGTAAGCTATTAGACTGGTTGAGTTATAAGTATAGAGTTCTATTTGTTATTAGTACAGGTAATCATTATAATGAAATACATCTTAGCATATCACAATCAGAATTTGAAGCACTCGCTTCGATAGAAAAAGAAAAGATTTTTCTACATGAAATATTAAATAATGCTCGCAATTGTAGAATAATGTCTCCTGCTGAAAGTATAAACAATCTTACAGTTGGTGCTTTACATATTGACGATGCTACTTTTCGACCAAATGAAAGACGATTAAATCCTTATGCAACGGCACTACCTTGTACATATACTGCCTTAGGTGGAGGTTATCGGAGAGCAATTAAGCCGGATTTAGTTTATTACGGAGGAAGACAAATGTTTGATTACCATTATGGAAACACTTCTATTCTTCGACCATCTTTTTACAAATTACCACCGGGACTTAAAGTCGCCGCCCCTGATAATACTCTAAACCAAACAATTCATGAAGTTGGAACGAGTAATGCAACTGCATTAATAACCCGTTGTGGATACTATTGTTATCAGGTTTTAGAAGACCTCATACATAATAACGAAGTTGATATACCATCCAATATGATAGCTATACTAATAAAAGCAATGTTAGTACATGGGTGTAGTTGGAGTGATATTAGTATAGAACTTGACAAGCGATTGGATGATTATGACAGTCAGCAATTGCAGAAAATAAAAAGCAAATTACTGGGGTATGGGTTTCCTGATATTGAAAAAGTTAGAGAGTGTACGGAACAGCGAGCAACCGTTATCGGATTTGGTGAATTAAGTGAAGAAGATGCTCATGTTTATAGCTTACCTTTACCACCATCATTAGCATCACAGACAATAAAAAGAAGATTGACAATTACATTGGCATGGTTCTCTCCAACCTCTCCTTCAACTCAACGATATCGAACTTCACGCCTTTGGTTTGAGGCAAAGAATCAAATTGCAAATAGTCGGGTGGATGCAGATTGGCAAGCTGTGAGAAGGGGAATTTTGCAACATGAAGTTTTTGAAGATTCAAATGCTTCCGCTTTTATTGATGGTGATTCTATAA
>DAIPZW010000178.1:0-4184 GCA_036781965.1 Bacteroidales bacterium | reverse complement strand
AAAATATTCCTAGTATTTTTGGAAAAATAAAGTTTATTTTAAAATTTATTCCCTTTATTTTTTGGCGGATTTTAGGGGTTATTTTTTAGATAAATTCTATAACAAAAATTCAAGAGCAAACAAAAAAAGGGTCAAACCTAACCCTCTTCTTTTCCCAACTTAAAAGTAAGAAAATCTCGTTCTACGGCTTCGTCGGATTTGTTTTCTACAAAATCTTTCCCGAAACAGATGTCAAGAATTTTGAAAGAAGTGGATTGAATGATAGAGGAAAATTTCGCTTTGTTATATAGATTGAAATAAAAACGGGAGAAAGGCATCCTCTCTAAGTAGGATTCGTCCATAAAAGTAATACTTAGGATTCCGTTTGGCTTCAATATTCGATATAATTCCAAGAGAAAGGCTGTAGGATTCTCCCAAAAATAAATCGTATTGACGGTGAATATTTTATTAAAAGAAAGATCAGGGAAAGGAATTATATTTCCGTCGTAATAATAAAAGGATGCTTGGTCGTTATCAATAAATTCGCAATTGATTCGCTTGGATTCATCGACCATTAATTCGGATATTTCTAAGCCGCAATAGCTTAAATTCTTTTTTAAGCTTAATAGATAAGCCAAATGACCGCAATTGGCGTGTCCTAACTCCAATATACGGTCATCATTTGATAAATCTAACTTCTCAATAGAATGAATCGTCATGTTTATATTCGTTTCATTCATCATGTTAGCCATGAAAATACCTTTCGTTCCTTCCGGCTTCCGAAGCTGAGAAGCTATTTCTCTTAATTTATTGTTATCAACCATTATTTACTGATAAACCTCTCCCTAAATCCCTCTCCATAAGAGAGGGACTTTATGAGCTTTATAATTCTACGAACTTTATAAACTCAATTACTGATTAAGAAATGCATCTAAAAGCTCAGCAATCTCATCTCCTCTAACTTCTTTTTCGATAATTATACCATTCGGATCTAATAATATGGTGTGAGGAATGTAACGTACCTTATAAATACTTGCGGCTTCATGAACATCTTCTCCATGTCCCCATTGAATCCAAGGAAGTTTCAATTCTTTTAGTTTGTTTTTCCAAGCATCTTTATCCGCATCAAGGCTGATACTTACGATTTTGAAGTTTTTATCTCCAAAGTCTTTATACACTTCTTTCAAAACATCCATCTCTTGTAAGCAAGGCTTGCACCAACTTGCCCAAAAATCGATAAGAACATAATCTCCTCTATCTGCAATGTCGGAAAGATGAACTGTTTTCCCGTTTATATCTTTAGTTTCAAAATCTGTAAACTTAGCTCCCACGCCAATTCCTCTGTCTTCTGCCCACATGGCTTTTAATTCTGCAACCATTGGGTTGGAATGAAATGATTCATTGGCTTTATCAACGATTTCTTCTAATTCAATATCAGTAAAAATACCTTCAAAGGCACCCATATTCAAATAATAAAAGAAAGCTTCTCCTCCTAATGGAGTATTGATTTGTTGAGTAAAGTAACTTGAATAGCTATTCTTAATTTTATTTACCACTGTAGCTAGTTCTTCATTGATTTTATCTTCCTCAGCATTGTCGTAAATATCATTCATTTCGGCATAATGAGCTTTTAGTTGATAAGTTAATTCTGTGAAAGCTTCATTCTGAACATTACCCATGATTTTTACTTCTTTATCAATAATTTCTCCTTTCAATCCTTTTTTATCAATATATACAGGCATGCCATTTGTAATATCGATGGCTTCATTTACCATTATAGAATCATCAGAAAGAATATAATACACCCCTTCTTTTATTTTCTTTCCGTCGAAAGAAAACTTCATGTTTTTTATAACAGCCGTATCTATAGGAATTATTTCTACTTGATTAAACCCAATTAATACTACCTTAGCGCCATCTAACGTTTTGTTTTGTTTACAGGCAAAGCATACTAATACTATTGCCAGTAGGGCGATTGTTTTTCTCATTTTTTGTTGATTATTGTTGTTTATGATTCTATGATTCGAATCGATTCTACTTTAAGTAACTTATTCCTTAAACGTTCTGCTTCTCCTTTTCTTATGCGGAGCACCATTTCGCAGTTCATATCAAATTGTTGAGAGATAATCGCAGGTTGATCTTCTTTGACTATTTTCATAATCCCATTCAAAAAAGGATATTCAAAGGCAATATGAAGATCTTCATCCACTGTTTTCTCAATAATCTCTGCATTTTCAATTGCATCTTGGGCTGCTGCGCGATAAGCAACAATCAATCCGCTGGTTCCTAATTTCACTCCGCCAAAATAACGGATCACTACAATCAGAATATCGGTCAGCTCGTTGGAATTAATAACTCCCAAGATTGGTTTCCCTGCCGTTGAAGAAGGTTCTCCGTCATCATTGGCTCTGAATTGGTTTCTTTCCGCTCCTAACATGTATGCCCAACAAACATGTCGGGCATCATAATATTCTTTTCGGTAAGCATCAACGATTGTCTTAACTTCCTCAGGTGATTGCACGGGAATGGCGAAAGATATAAACTTGCTGCGTTGCTCTGTAATATATCCCTCCGCTAAACTTGCTATCGTCCTGTATTGATCCATTCTTAATAAGAACGTGCAAATACGACTCGTTGTTCAGAAGGTTTACCGGTAAGCATATCCACTCCCGGAGTTTTATCACTGTCAAGTAAAATACAACGGATGGTTGCTTTTGTTTCTTCTTTGATTCGTTCTTCCGTTTCAGGAGTTCCGTCCCAATGAGCCAAAACAAAGCCCCCTGCCTCTATTTTTTCTTTGAATTCTTCGTAAGTGTCTGCCGTAGTTGTCTTTTCAGCTCTTAGTTTCAATGCTTTTTGGTAAATATTGTCTTGTATATCTACTAATAAGTTTTGAATATGAGACGCAATTCCATCTACGCTTATTGTTTCTTTGGTTAAAGTATCTCTTCGGGCTATTTCTATGGTGCCGTTTTCTAAATCTCTACCTCCCATTGCTAAACGAACAGGTACTCCTTTCAATTCATATTCGGCAAATTTCCATCCTGGTTTCTTATTTGTAGAATTATCAAACTTAACGCTGATTCCCAATGCTTTTAATTGGTCGATGATTCCGTTTACTTTTTCGGTGATAGCGGATAATTGTTCGTCTGTCTTATAGATCGGCACAATTACAACCTGATATGGCGCCAATTTCGGGGGAAGAACTAAACCATTGTCATCAGAATGAGACATAATCAAGGCACCCATTAGGCGAGTAGATACTCCCCATGAAGAAGCCCAAACGTATTCTCGCTTGCCTTCCTTGTTTAAAAATTGCACATCAAAGGCTTTAGCAAAGTTCTGTCCTAGAAAATGAGAAGTTCCTGCCTGCAAAGCTTTTCCGTCTTGCATCAATGCTTCAATACAATAGGTATCCAAGGCACCTGCAAAACGTTCATTGGGAGTTTTAACCCCTTTTAAAACAGGCATAGCCATAAAATTTTCAGCGAAGTCAGCATATACATTCAACATCTTTACGGTTTCTTCCACTGCTTCCTCTTGTGTAGCGTGAGCTGTATGACCTTCTTGCCAAAGGAACTCAGCTGTTCGCAAAAATAAGCGAGTTCGCATCTCCCAACGTACTACATTTGCCCATTGATTACATAAAATCGGGAGATCACGATAGGATTGTATCCAATTCTTATAGGTATTCCAAATAATTGTTTCGGAAGTAGGGCGAACTATAAGCTCTTCTTCCAATTTTGCTTCTGGATCAACAACCACACCTTTACCATTCGGATCATTTTTTAAGCGATAATGAGTGACCACCGCACATTCTTTGGCAAAACCTTCCACGTGATCGGCTTCTTTGCTAAGGAAAGATTTTGGAATAAACAAAGGAAAATAAGCATTGACATGTCCTGTTTCTTTAAACATATCGTCTAATTGGCGTTGCATCTTTTCCCAAATAGCATATCCGTAAGGTTTTATTACCATACAACCTCTTACGGCAGAGTTTTCCGCCAAGTCTGCTTTAATTACCAAGTCGTTATACCACTGAGAATAATTTTCCTCTCTCTTCGTCAATTCTTTTATTTCGTTAGCCATCGCTTTGTTATTTTCTGTTAGTTGGTTTGAAGCCACAAAATTACAAAATTATCAGCAATAAGTTGAACTGGTTTAAACTTTTTGTGTTGTGTTAAATAAATACAAATTAATACTTT
>DAIPZW010000177.1:0-4208 GCA_036781965.1 Bacteroidales bacterium | reverse complement strand
AACCCTTATTTTAAAACTTACATGTACAAGAAAATTTTAAAATAACCTCTATTGTTTAGAAAAACAAGTAATCTATTTTTCTAAACAATAAACATAAAGGACAAAGGAACAAGGAGAAGGGTTATTCTTTCTGCTTTTTTCCCTCTCCATTTACGAAGTAAATCCGTATCTTTGCCGAAAAATTTAATTAAAGAACAGCTATGGCAGACGATAAAAAGATTATTTTTTCGATGGTGGGGGTTAGTAAAATATATCCTCCCCAAAAACAAGTGTTGAAGAATATATATCTATCATTTTATTATGGGGCAAAAATTGGGATTATCGGTTTGAACGGTTCGGGAAAATCGACTCTTTTGAAAATTATTGCCGGAATTGAAAAAGAATACCAAGGAGATGTGGTTTTTTCTCCGGGATATTCGGTAGGATACTTGGAACAAGAACCCAAACTAGACGAAACCAAGACCGTAAAAGAGGTGGTTCAGGAAGGAGTTCAGGGCATTATGGACATTCTAAAGGAATACGAAGAAATTAATGAGAAATTCGGTCTTCCTGAATACTATGAAGATGCCGACAAGATGGACAAACTGTTTGCCAGACAAGGCGAATTGCAAGACAAAATAGACGCAACCGATGCTTGGAACATTGATTCTAAATTAGAAAGGGCTATGGATGCGTTGAGATGCCCTCCAGAGGAACAAATAATAGGTACGCTGTCGGGAGGAGAGCGTCGCCGTGTGGCGCTTTGCCGACTTTTATTGCAGCAACCCGATATTTTATTACTGGACGAACCGACTAACCACTTGGATGCCGAGTCTATTGATTGGCTGGAGCAACATCTACAACAATATCAAGGAACAGTGATCTGTATTACTCACGACCGCTATTTCTTAGACCACGTAGCCGGTTGGATTCTTGAGTTAGATCGGGGAGAAGGTATCCCATGGAAGGGCAATTATACTTCTTGGCTGGATCAGAAAACGACTCGCATGGCTCAAGAAGAGAAACAAGCCAGCAAACGCCGCAAAACTTTGGAAAGAGAATTGGAATGGTCGAAAATGGCTCCGAAAGCGCGTCAAGCAAAAGGGAAAGCGCGTTTGAACTCTTACGAACAACTGCTGAATCAAGATACAAAGGAGCGGGAAGAAAAGTTGGAAATCTTCATTCCTAACGGACCTCGCTTGGGAAATAAGGTGATCGAAGCACTTGGAGTAGCCAAAGCCTACGGAGATAAGTTGCTTTATGACAATTTGAACTTTATGCTTCCGCCTAACGGCATTGTGGGCGTGATAGGACCTAATGGAGCCGGAAAAACAACCCTTTTCCGTTTGATTATGGAGCATGAAAAGGCAGACAAAGGTACTTTTGAAGTTGGAGAAACTGTGAAAGTAGGCTACGTAGATCAGTCTCATGCGGATATTGATCCCAATAAAACAGTTTTTGAAGTAGTGTCCGGCGGAACAGAATTCATCCGCGTGGGAGGAAAAGAGGTCAATTCCCGCGCATACTTAGGACGTTTCAACTTTACGGGTGCAGACCAAGAAAAGAAATGCGGCATATTGTCCGGTGGAGAGCGCAATCGTTTGCATTTGGCGCTTACATTGAAGTCGGAAGCCAATGTTCTGCTTCTCGATGAGCCGACAAATGATATAGATGTCAATACTTTGCGCGCTTTGGAAGAAGGTTTGGAAAACTTTGCCGGTTGTGCCGTTGTGATTTCCCACGATAGATGGTTCTTAGACCGTATCTGTACACATATTCTCGCCTTTGAAGGAAATTCGGAAGTATTCTATTTCGAAGGATCTTACTCGGAATATGAAGAAAACAAGAAAATGCGACTAGGAAACGTAGAGCCTAAGCGCGTACGCTATCGTAAACTGATGGAATAAAGAATAGATGTTATAAAACATCTTGATATGGTATAGGTTATTGTTTTATTTTTCATAAATTGCGAAACTTTTTTGACCATTTAATAAAGAATTAGTTCGCAAATACTATATGTCAAATTAAATAATAACCTAAATCATGAAGGTATATCCAACAAATGAAATTAAAAATATCGCCATCATCGGCGGTTCAGGAGCAGGAAAAACCACTCTTACGGAAGCTATGCTTTTCGAGGGTGGAGTTATAAAACGCAGAGGTTCTATTGATAGCGGAAATACAGTTTCTGATTATGCTCCGGTAGAGAAAGAGTATGGCTACTCAGTCTTTTCTACTGTTTTTAGTGTTGAATGGAATAACCGCAAGTTGAACTTTATCGATTGTCCGGGTTCTGATGACTTTGCAGGGGCTGCAGTTTCTGCTATGAGTGTTACGGATACAGCTTTGTTGGTTCTTAATGCACAATATGGCATAGAAGTCGGATCAATCAATATGTTCCGTTATGCAGAAAACGTAAATAAACCAATTATTTTCGTAGTTAATCAGCTAGATAAAGATAATGCTGATTATGATAAGACTTTACTTCAACTAAAAGAGTCTTATGGAAATAAAATAGTACCTGTTCAATATCCTATCCAATGCGGACAAAACTTTCATCAAGTAATTGACGTGTTGAAAATGAAGATGTATCAATGGAAACCTGAGGGAGGAGTTCCGGAGATACTAGACATTCCTGCCTCAGAAATGGATAAAGCTAAGGAATGGCAAAGCGCTTTGATCGAGGCTGCGGCTGAAAACGATGAAACATTGATGGAAAAGTTCTTCGAAGCAGGAGAACTCAATGAAGATGAGATTCGCGAAGGCATTCGCTTAGGACTTACTGTCAGAGGAATGTTTCCTGTTATGTGTGTTTCGGCAGGTAAAGATATGGGCGTACGTCGTTTGATGGAGTTTTTAGGAAATAATGTTCCTTATGTTAGCGAAATGCCTCCAATTAAGAATACTGAAGGTAAAAATGTGCCTGCAGATTCTACTAAGCCTACAAGCGTTTATGTATTCAAGACAACTGTAGAACCACATATCGGTCGTGTCTCTTATTTCAAAGTAATGTCCGGAATACTTAAAGAAGGAGATGATTTGTTGAATGAAGATAGAGGTTCGAAAGAGCGGATTTCTCAGTTGTTTGTAGTCGCCGGACAAAACCGTATGGAGGTTTCTGAACTTTACGCCGGAGATATTGGTGCAACTGTTAAGTTGAAAGACGTAAACACAGGAAATACCTTGAACGCTAAAGGCATTGACAATAAGTTTGACTTCATTAAATATCCAAATCCTAAGTATCGTCGTTCGATCAAAGCGGTAAACGAAGCAGATTCAGAGAAAATGATGGAAATTCTTTCTCGTATGCGTTCGGAAGATCCAACTTGGTTGATTGAACAATCCAAAGAATTGAAACAAATTATTGTTTCCGGTCAAGGAGAATTCCATTTAAAGACCTTAAAATGGCGTATTGAGAACAATGATAAGATTAACATTGAATTTGGAGAGCCTAAAATTCCATATAGAGAGACTATTACTAAACAAGCTCGTGCCGACTATAGACATAAAAAGCAATCCGGCGGATCAGGACAGTTTGGAGAAGTACACTTAATCATTGAACCTTTCGAAGACGGCAAACCCATGCCCGAAACCTATAAGTTCAACGGACAGGAGTTTAAGATTCAAGCAAGAGACGTGCAAGAACATCCGTTAGAGTGGGGCGGAAAATTAGTTTTTGTAAACTCTATCGTCGGAGGGTCTATTGATGCTCGCTTTTTGCCTGCTATTCTAAAAGGTATCATGGGAAGAATGGAACAAGGACCATTAACAGGCTCTTATGCTCGTGATGTTCGCGTTATTGTTTACGATGGAAAGATGCACCCGGTTGATTCAAATGAAATTTCTTTCATGCTTGCCGGTAGAAATGCCTTCTCTGAAGCTTTCAAAAACGCAGGTCCTAAGATTTTGGAACCGATTTATGATGTAGAAGTTTCTCTTCCTGCCGAATATATGGGAGATGTGATGGGAGACTTGCAAGGTCGTCGCGCAATGATTATGGGAATGGATTCAGAAAAAGGGTATGAAAAATTACGCGCTAAAGTACCTTTGAAAGAAATGAGTAGTTATTCTACCTCACTCAGTTCAATCACAGGAGGACGTGCTTCATTTATCATGAGTTTCTCGGGCTATGAATTAGTTCCAAGTGATGTTCAAGATAAACTTCTTAAAGAATACGAAGCTTCTCAAGATGAAGAATAACAAATAAAGAAAACATTAAAAAGAGAAAG
>DAIPZW010000176.1:0-4233 GCA_036781965.1 Bacteroidales bacterium | reverse complement strand
GGCACTGAAAACGGATGTCATTCCGATTTTTTTTCCAATTAATCCTGGCATTTCAATTACTTTAATTAATTACTGATTATAGACTCTCTTTACAACCTTGTAACGGTCAGTTATAAAGGTTTTCTACTTTTATTTTTACACTTTAATTTCTACTTCTACTCCTGAAGGCAGTTCTAACTTCATCAAGGCATCGACTGTTTTTGCAGTTGAACTGTAAATATCAATCAATCTTTTGTAAGAACACAATTGAAATTGCTCTCTTGATTTTTTATTCACAAACGTTGAACTGTTTACTGTGAAAATTCTTTTGTGAGTAGGTAATGGAATTGGACCACTAACCACTGCGCCTGTAGCTTTTACCGTTTTTACAATTTTCTCAGCTGATTTATCAACTAAGTTATAATCATACGATTTTAGCTTAATTCTAATTTTTTGGCTCATTACTTTAATTACAAATTATTTTATATATAAACAAAAATAGGGAAAGAGCCATTCTCTTCCCCATTTCTTATTTTATTTAACTAAATCTACTCTACCCTTCATTTCCGTCAATACAGCCTTCGCTACGTTAGAAGAAACTTCTTCATAATGAGAGAAAGTCATAGTGCTTGTAGCACGACCGGAAGTAATAGTACGCAAAGCAGTAACATATCCGAACATTTCAGATAATGGAGCTTTTGCTTTCACAACTCTTGCTCCTGTACGACTTGAATCCATACCTTCTACTTGACCGCGACGTTTATTCAAGTCACCAATCACATCACCCATGCTTTCCTCAGGAGTGATTACTTCGATTTTCATGATCGGCTCTTTCAAAATTGGCGAAGCTTTTTCGGCTGCACTCTTAAATGCTTGAATAGCACAAATTTCAAATGAAAGTTGATCCGAGTCAACCGGGTGATAAGATCCATCTATTACAGTTACTTTCAAATTATCCAATGCATAACCTGCTAATACACCATTTTTCATAGCGCGTTGGAAACCTTTTTGGATAGATGGAATATATTCTTTAGGAATATTACCTCCTTTAACTTCATCTACAAATTGCAATTCGCCTTCGAAATCAGCATCAGCTGGCTCTACACGTACAATCATATCAGCAAACTTACCACGACCCCCTGTTTGTTTCTTATAAGTTTCGCGCAATTCAACTGAACTAGAAATTGCTTCGCGATAAGAAACTTGAGGACGACCTTGATTACATTCTACTTTAAATTCACGTTTCAAACGGTCAATAATGATTTCCAAGTGAAGTTCTCCCATTCCTGAGATAACTGTTTGTCCGGATTCCTCATCAGTTTTTACTGTGAAAGTAGGATCTTCTTCTGCCAATTTAGACAGACCAACTCCTAATTTATCCAAATCTTTTTGAGTTTTAGGCTCAACCGCAATACCTATAACAGGTTCCGGAAAGTCCATAGACTCAAGAACAATAGGATGATCTTCACTACACAAAGTATCTCCGGTACGAATATCTTTAAATCCTACTCCGGCACCAATATCTCCGCAACCAATAAATTCTTTTGGATTTTGCTTACTGGAGTGCATTTGGAATAAACGTGAAATACGTTCTTTTTTACCTGAGCGAGAATTATATACATAAGAACCTGCTTCTAGTTCTCCCGAATAAATACGGAAGAAGCAAAGACGACCTACATAAGGGTCAGTAGCAATCTTAAATGCTAAAGCACAAAACGGTTCAGAAGAACTTGGTTTACGAACTTCAACTTGATCTTGATCATCAGGACTGAAACCCTCAATAGCTTCTGTATCAACAGGGCTTGGCAAATACGCACAAATATTATCTAATAGAAGTTGTACTCCTTTATTTTTAAAAGAAGAGCCTAACATCATTGGATTGATTTGCATTGTCAAAGTCCCTTTGCGCAAAGCTGCTTTGATTTCGTCTTCTGTAATAGTTGAAGGATCGTCGAAATATTTTTCCATCAGTGTTTCATCCACTTCCGCCAAAGTTTCAAGCATTTTATCTCTCCACTCTTGAGCTTCAGCTACTAAATCCGCAGGAATTTCTTCTACAGAATAGTCTGCACCCATAGTTTCATCATGCCAGAAATAAGCTTTCATGGAAACCAAGTCTACAATTCCACGGAAGGTTTCTTCTGCTCCAACAGGGATTTGTATCGGACATGGATTTGCCCCCAACACCTCTTTCACTTGGCGAACAACTTCAAAGAAGTTAGCTCCCGAGCGGTCCATTTTATTTACGTAACCAATACGAGGCACTTTATATTTGTCTGCTTGACGCCATACTGTTTCCGATTGAGGCTCTACACCTCCAACGGCACAAAACGCGGCAACTGCACCATCAAGAATACGAAGAGAACGTTCCACTTCAACAGTGAAGTCAACGTGTCCCGGAGTATCAATCAAGTTAAGTTTATAAGTTTCGTTATTGTATTTCCAATTTGCTGTTGTAGCAGCCGAAGTAATCGTGATCCCACGCTCTTGCTCCTGCTCCATCCAGTCCATAGTTGCAGCTCCATCATGAACCTCTCCGATTTTATGGGTAAGACCCGTATAAAAAAGGATACGTTCTGACGTGGTCGTTTTTCCGGCATCAATGTGAGCCATGATACCGATATTACGTGTATTTTTTAATTGACTGTCTGAACCTTTTGTCATTTTTTATTTTTTATCTATATTAAAGATAGTGATAACCTTGTGTTGCCTATTGAAATTTACTAACTATCTTCTATACTTTTTAAGTTATTAGTAATTATTAAAATCTAAAGTGTGCGAATGCACGGTTAGCTTCTGCCATTCTATGCATATCTTCTTTCCTCTTGAACGCACCTCCTTGACCATTGAAAGCATCTACAATTTCAGCAGACAATTTGTCTGACATAGACTTACCGCTTCTTTTGCGTGCATAGCCAATCATATTTTTCATTGATACAGATTCTTTACGATCCGGACGGATTTCAGTAGGAACTTGGAATGTTGCCCCCCCGATACGGCGAGATTTAACCTCAACAAGTGGTGTGATATTATCCAATGCTTGCTTCCAAATCTCAAGAGTTGATTTTTCTTCATTAGCAAGTTTCGCTTTTACTTTATCTAAAGCAGAATAAAAGATGTTATAAGCAATGGTTTTTTTACCATCAAACATCAAATGATTAACAAACTTTGTTACTTTTTGATCACCAAATACAGGATCTGGAAGAACCTGTCTCTTTTTTGGTTTTGCTTTTCTCATAATTTTTACAAATTAATGTTTTTGTTCTTGGTTGCCATTTGCGTCTTCAACGAATTCCTCCGAACCCATTTACTCAACCTATAAAATGAAAATAAATAATTTAAGAATGATTTTTCAAATGAAAACAATGCTCGCGCATTCCTTATCATTTCTTAGCTCTTTTCATTTATGTTATAGCTTTTCCAAAAACCTCAAACGGTTTTTTTTACAATAATTTCAATTACTTCTTAGCAGCCTTAGGACGCTTCGCTCCATATTTAGAACGACGCTGAGTACGACCGTTTACTCCGGCTGTATCCAATGTCCCGCGCACGATGTGATAACGAACTCCAGGAAGGTCTTTCACACGACCTCCTCTCACCAATACGATACTGTGTTCTTGCAAGTTATGACCTTCTCCCGGAATATAAGCATTTACTTCTTTTCCGCTTGTCAAACGCACACGAGCCACTTTACGCATAGCAGAGTTAGGCTTTTTAGGAGTAGTAGTGTAAACACGCACACAAACTCCACGTCTTTGAGGACATGAATCCAATGCAGGCGATTTACCTTTCTCTTCTATAGTTACCCGTCCTTTTCTTACTAATTGTTGAATTGTTGGCATCTTAAATTGTTTAACTTTTGTTTAATTATCTATTTATTTTTTCAATCGATTACAAAATCGGACTGCAAAATTACACATAATTATCGAATAAACAAGCAACTTACTCAATAATTCTGATAATTTTACGCCAAAAAGCGGGGCAAAGATAGAAAAAATCTATAAACTACCAAAATTAATTTGATTTAAGATTCGAAAAATCAAGATTTAAGATCACCTCTTCCCAAGAGAAAAATTTGTTTTTTATCATTTCATGCTTTGGAATAAACAGTTTCAAAGTATGAAACAAGTTATTTCAAAGGTTGAAACAGATTATTTCATTACTTGAAATACTTCGTTTCATTGGGTAAAACTAAATTAATAAAGTTCAATTCCAGCAAATCGCCAAAGAAAAAGGAGAAAGAAATCCTTGTCT
>DAIPZW010000175.1:0-4271 GCA_036781965.1 Bacteroidales bacterium | reverse complement strand
GGGATTTCTTTGTTTGTATTATTTATAGGGAAATAAGAAAAAATACTTCCCGAGCAAATAATAAATATAATGCCCGAAACGATACTTGTTTTCCAGATTCTAAATAATAAACAAACGATGGTTGTAAGTAGAGCAAAGCCTAATATAAAAGGAAAGAATAGTCCCAAATAAGAAAACGCCATCGCGCGAAAGGGCGATACATAATCCGAAAAAGCAGCCAATAGTAATAATAAAACTGCAAAGAGATTGACGAATCCTAGTATTTTCCGAAGAACTTTCATTGTTTTTTGCTTGCTTTGAACAGCTTGTCTTTTTCGCTATCTGTTAAAGCATTATATCCTGAACGTTTGATTTTATCTAATATTCTATCGACTTCTTCTTGTTCTTGATTTTTTCGAGCATTATATTCCATATCTGTTTCGGCTCGATTATATTTTACTTTCATTTTTGCTTTCTTGGGCTTTTTCTTAAAGAGATTAGAAAATTTATCCAGGAAACGATTGATGCCTTTCGTAAGATCTTTGCCTCTTTTATAAGCCGAAGCATACCAAACGCCCATCAAGATACCCCCTAAATGGGCAAAAAATCCTCCGGCATTATTTAATAATTGCCCACCCTCAGGATTATCGACAGGAAGAGTAATGATATTAATAATTAAAAGAAATAGAGCAATATAAATAATTTTTATTTGTCCGAATAAAAACAAACGGATGGAATAATCGGGGCGATAAAGAGCGGAAGAAAAGACAATAGCCATCACAGAAGCCGAAGCTCCTAATAGTACGGAGTGAGAAACTTCATCTTGAAAGGCAGGAAATAAATTATAAGAAGCAATATAAACAACAGCTCCGGCTATTCCACCTAAAAAATAAAGTCCGCCCAATGGACGAGAACCGAAAAAAGATTCAAAAATTTTGCCAAACCAATACAACCAAAGCATATTAAAAAGAATATGCCAAAAACTTAAATGAGTGAACATATAAGTAATAATTGTCCAAGGCTTATAAAATAAACTTGTTAAGTCGGCAGGCAAAACTAAATTGTCAAACAGAAAATTGGTTTGCGATTTAAATAAAACTGCAATGATTCCGGTCAACAAAATAGCCAAGTAAACCCCCACATTGATTAGAATCAATATAGAAAGAATAGACTTCCCCTTAAAAAACTGCGTCAATGGATTATTATTAATAGCGCCCATTGTTTATTCCTTTCTTTTTCCAATAGAGAATTAAGAAAACGCCGAACAGCATTCCGCCTAAATGAGCAAAATGCGCTACATTGTCTCCGGCTCTGTTAGAAAATCCCATCAATAACTCAAGTGCCCCATAGCCAATAACCAACCATTTGGCTTTAATCGGGATTGGAATGAACATGATATATATAGGTGCATTGGGAAATAACATTCCGAAAGCCAATAATAATCCGAATACAGAACCCGATGCACCGATAGTTACCGGAAGTCCATAATACATAACCGGAAGTCCTATTGAAGTAAAATGATAAGTCCAAACTAGTTCTTGAACTATCCCTGCTCCGATGCCGGTTACTAAATAATAAAGTATGTATCTTTTGGCTCCTAACACTCTTTCTAAAGTTCCTCCGAACATAAATACGGCAAACATATTAAAAAAGAAATGGCTGAAACCTTCTTGAGTGAACATATAAGTAATAAACTGATAAAAATGAAAGCTATCAGCTTTGAAATAATGAAGTCCCAAAACATTGGCTAAGTCAAACCCTCGTCCTTTTAAGACAAAACAGGCTAGCCAAATGAGAAAATTAATAATTAATATGTTTCGAGTGATTATGGGGATGTTTCCCATAAATCCACCATTATTATTTGTTGAATATGCCATACATTTTGATATTTAAGTCGCAAAAGTACGTATTTTTATCACTTAAAACCAAGAAAAAGTCGGTTCATTCCGTTAATATTTTACAATTTCAGAAAAAGATTATATATTTGCTCCGTGGAAAAGAATGCAAAAGTTTATATTGCCGGTCATTTAGGCTTAGTAGGTTCTGCTATTTTACAGAATTTACGGACCAAAGGCTACACTAATTTTTTATTACGCTCTATTGATGAATTAGACTTAATGAATCAACAAGCGGTATTGGACTTTTTTGAAAAAGAAAGACCCGATTATGTGTTTTTAGCAGCAGCCAAAGTGGGAGGTATTATTGCGAATAATACCTATCGGGGACAATTTATATATGAAAATCTCCAAATTCAAAATAATGTGATTCATGCGTCCTATGTACATGGAGTAAAGAAATTATTGTTCCTAGGCTCGACATGTATTTATCCAAAAGATGCGCCTCAACCTATGTCGGAAGATTGTTTATTGACTTCTCCACTCGAATATACGAATGAACCTTATGCTATCGCTAAGATAGCGGGAATAAAAACGTGTGAAAGTTATAATCTTCAATACGGAACTAATTTTATTTCGGTAATGCCGACTAATCTTTATGGACCGAATGATAATTTTGACTTGGAAAAATCACATGTATTGCCGGCTTTGCTGCGCAAAGTATATTTGTCGAAGCAATTAGCAGAGGGAAATTGGGATGCTATTCGTTCGGATTTAAATAAATTACCGATCGAAGGAGTAAACGGAGAAAGCAAAGAAGAGGCAATCCTGGAAAAACTAAATAAATATGGAATCAAAAAAGATTCTGTAGAGATTTGGGGAACAGGAAAACCAATGCGTGAATTTCTTTGGAGTGAAGAAATGGCTGATGCTTGTGTCTATGTGATGGAACATGTGAATTTTGAAGATTTGAGATCCGATTCGAAAGAAATCCGGAATACACATATTAATATAGGTACAGGGAAAGAAATTTCTATTCGTGAACTTGCAGAAACTATCGGGACAACATTAGATTATAAAGGACAATTTATTTTTAATGCTGATAAACCTGACGGAACTATGCGTAAATTAACTGATCCATCTAAGATTCATCAATTAGGATGGCATCATAAAATAGACATAAAAGAAGGTATTGAGAAATTATATCATTGGTATTTACGTAAATAAGCAAATAATAATAAAAACGATAAGGTTTTTAATAGATAATGAGTAAAACAGCTTTAATTACCGGTATTACCGGACAAGATGGAGCCTATTTAGCTGAGTATTTGATTAAGAAAGGCTATACAGTTCACGGAATTAAACGTAGAGCATCTATGTTTAATACAGATCGTATTGATCATTTATACCAAGATCCACACTTAACAGACAGAAATCTTATTCTTCATTATGGAGATATGACGGATTCCTTGAATTTAACTCGTCTTATCGGGGAAATTCAACCGGATGAAATATATAATCTAGCTGCACAAAGTCATGTAAAGGTAAGTTTTGACTCACCTGAATATACTGCAAATGTAGATGGTTTGGGAACTTTGCGGATTTTAGAAGCCGTACGCTTGTTAGGATTAATTGAAAAGACCCGCATATATCAAGCTTCTACTTCAGAGCTATATGGATTGGTGCAAGAAGTTCCTCAAAAGGAAACAACTCCGTTCTATCCTCGTAGCCCTTATGCAGTAGCTAAGATGTATGCCTATTGGATTACGGTAAACTATCGTGAAGCATATAATATGTATGCTTGTAACGGTATTTTATTTAATCATGAATCTCCTTTACGTGGCGAAACATTTGTAACACGTAAGGTAACTCGTGCATTATCTCGAATTGCATTAGGAATTCAGAAAGAAGTATTCATGGGTAATCTGTCTAGCCAACGGGATTGGGGACATGCAAAAGATTATATTAAAGCAATGTACCTGATTCTTCAACAAGATAAACCGGATGATTATGTAATTGCCACCGGAATAACAACATCTATTCGGGAGTTTATTACTAAATCGTTTAAGGAAATAGGAATAGAAGTTTCTTTCAAAGGAGAAGGAGCTAATGAAATAGGAGTGATTATTGCTATTGATGATATAATATTTAGTGAAAAAGTCGGAGAAGAATATCTTTCTTCAATTAAAGGAAGGATAGGCAAAGCTGTTGTAAAAATTGATCCTCAATATTTTCGACCTACTGAAGTAGAACTACTTATAGGCGATCCTACTAAGGCAAAACAAAAACTACAATGGGAACCTGAATATGATTTGGATTCTTTGATAAAAGATATGATGTCAAGTGACATCATGTTGATGAAAAAAGAGACTTATTTGAAAAAAGGAGGTTATAGAATTTTAAACTATTTTGAATAACATCAATCCTCTTTAAAACCATTTTTGAAAAAAACTGTTT
>DAIPZW010000174.1:0-4297 GCA_036781965.1 Bacteroidales bacterium | reverse complement strand
ATGGTTACTATTGCCAATAACGATAAAAAAGAATACTTCATAGTTTAAAATATTATTGTTAAAATTAAATGTGAACTACTTTAGTAACAATAGAGAATGATGAATGTTCAATTCAGTGGAGAGTGGAGAGTTGAGAATTTTGTCAAGGGACATAAAAAAGCCCCTCTCCTGCGGAGAGGGGTATAGGGAGAAGTGGAATTTATTCTATCGAATTTAAGAAACGTTCGGTTTCTATGGCTGCAATACAACCGGTCCCTGCTGCAACAATAGCTTGACGATAATTGGAATCGGCTACATCTCCGGCGGCAAATACTCCGGGAACATTAGTTCTGGTGGTTCCCCATAGAGTTTTAATGTATCCTTCTTCGTCCAAATGAAGATAATGTTTGAATAATTTGGTATTCGGCGTATGTCCGATAGCCAAAAAGAAGCCGTCAACGGCTAAATCGAAACGTTCTTCGTTCGGTTCACTTAAGTTTCTTACTAAATGAACGCCTTCAACCACTTCGTCGCCGAAAAGTCCTAGCGTATTAGTATTGAAAAGGATTTCGATTTTAGGATGATTCATTACACGGTCTTGCATGATTTGAGAAGCGCGCAAATGATCCTTACGAACAATCATATATACCTTTTCTGCCAACCCGGCTAAGTATAATGCTTCTTCACAAGCCGAATCTCCTCCGCCAACTATGGCAGTTTTCTTTTTTCTGTAGAAGAATCCGTCGCAAGTTGCGCAAGCTGATACTCCCATTCCCATATATTTTGCTTCATCCGGCAAACCTAAATATTTAGCAATAGCTCCTGTCGCGATGATTACTGTTTCCGCTTCGATTACTTTCGATTCATCCACCGTAATCTTAAAGGGACGAGCAGATAAATCACAAGAAGTTACGACTCCATTTCTTATATCTGCTCCAAAACGAGCGGCTTGTTGTTTCAAATCACCCATCATTTGATGAGGAGTTGTGCCTTCGGGATAGCCCGGAAAGTTTTCTATTTCCGTTGTAATCATTAACTGTCCCCCCGGCTGTATTCCTTCATACACGATAGGGGATAAATTTGCACGTCCGGTATAAATAGCCGCAGTATATCCTGCCGGTCCGGAGCCGATAATCAGTACTTTTGTTTTTTCTGTTTCCATTATCTTAAATCAATTATTTCTGCATCAGGGAATTTGCTTGTATCGCAAATAAACAACGAATCTTTATGACCTGCATGTATCGTATATTGGTCAATATGAATCGTATTCTCTATGTTATTTTTATTAAGTATATAAATCTTATAGATATAAGACCTCTTTTCACTTATTTGCACGACGATTTTTGATATATCCGAATTTTTATCATTAGGAACTAATTCTATTTCGTGTACTTTCCGTCCTCTAATATCGGTCTTTTCGCCTAAATATTTAAGAACTGCATTTTCTCGATAGGCATCTATAACAAGAGAAGGGTTCATTATATTTATTTCTTCCTCCACCGGCTGGGAAATCGTAAGTTCTTCGTATTCTCGTTGCCATATCCATTGGGTTTTTCCATCAAACCAGATCTCCATATCAGGCGTATTGATATGCATTTTAGTTCCTTTTATATCAATAACCCCATCAAAGCTCTCGCTGACGTTTTCTTTTGTGTCTTTGATATGCATGGTATAAAAAACGGAGAGCGTTCCCGATTCTTTATAGGTCGTGGAAGTTTGGGTAAGTATTTCTTTCGCCTTATCGCTTGTTTGTTGTGCAAACACAGACCAAGCCAGCATCAGCATGAAGCTTAATACAATAATCTTTCTCATCATTTAAGTCCGTTTAATAATTGTTCCAATTGATATTCATCTTGAACATAGACTTCTCTCGGTTTACTTCCCGATACAGACCCGACAATTCCGGCAGCTTCCAGTTGATCCATCAAACGACCTGCCCTATTATATCCGATAGAAAACTTTCTTTGGATGGAAGAAGTAGAACCTTGTTGCTGAATAACTATAAAGTGGGCCACTTCCTCAAACATAGGATCTTTATCCGATAGATCTACATTTCCGGAAGAGGAATCTCCTTCGGCAGCTACGTATTCCGGCAGAGGAAATGCTGTATCGAAACCTTTTTGTTCGCCGATATATTCAGAAATCCGTTTAACCTCAGGAGTATCTACTAAAGCGCATTGAACACGAGTCATATCTCCTCCTTGTGTAAATAACATATCGCCACGTCCAACCAATTGATTAGCGCCCGGACTGTCCAAAATCGTCCGCGAGTCTATCATAGTCATCACTCGGAAGGCAACTCTTGCCGGGAAGTTCGCTTTTATCGTTCCTGTGATTATATTTGTTGTCGGACGTTGGGTAGCAATAATCATATGAATACCTACTGCCCGCGCCTTTTGAGCAATACGCGCAATCGGAAGTTCTATTTCTTTACCGGCAGTCATAATCAAATCTCCAAACTCATCAATGATTACGACAATATAAGGCATAAAGTGATGCCCTTTCAAAGGATTTAATCTCCGATTAATGAACTTTTCGTTGTATTCCTTGATATTCCGCACACTTGCTTTCTCCAACAAAGAATAACGATCATCCATTTCCTTACACA
Source organism: Bacteroidales bacterium (assembly GCA_036781965.1). Classification (GTDB taxonomy): domain Bacteria; phylum Bacteroidota; class Bacteroidia; order Bacteroidales; family Azobacteroidaceae; genus Azobacteroides. Next base: position 1,710 of record DAIPZW010000174.1, on the reverse strand, counting down.
AAGAGTTAAGTGTATGGATTACTTTGGTAAAGTCAGTAATAATCGGACGATCCCCGTCGGGCAACTTAGCCAAGAAATGTTTTTCTATAATGGAGTAGATGCTAAACTCAACCATCTTCGGATCGACAAGCACAAACTTCAATTCAGCGGGGTGTTTCTTATATAATAGGGAGGTTATCGCCGCATTTAGTCCTACTGATTTCCCTTGTCCGGTAGCTCCCGCTACCAACAAGTGAGGCATCTTAGCCAAATCAACCATAAAAACTTCGTTCGTAATGGTTTTACCTAAAGCAATAGGCAATTCCATCGTCGACTCTTGGTATTTCTTAGACGCAATTACTGAATGCATGGATACAATTTGGGCATCTTTGTTCGGAACTTCTATTCCTATCGTCCCTTTTCCGGGCATAGGTGCAATGATACGAATACCTAAAGCGGCTAAACTCATAGCAATATCATCGCCCAAATTACGAATTTTAGAAATACGAACGCCATCGTCGGGAATTATCTCATACAAAGTAATGGTAGGTCCTACTGTTGCTTGAATACTCTTAATACGAATGCCGAATTGTTCGAGTGTACGAATGATTTTATTCTTATTTTCATTCTGCTCGTTCATATCTACTTGAGTATTTCGGGAAGTATCATATTTAATTAATAAATCTAATACCGGACGTTTATAGTGTGGCAAGTCCAAAGTAGGATCATAAGGTTCCATATCCTTTAGATTTTCATCGCCGAGCTCATCTTCCGGACGAACAATATCGATAGGAATATCTTCGTCTCCTTTTCTATCATTTATATTATCATCCTCTTCTTCAGGAACTATGATTGTAAATCCGTCTTCTTCCTTAAATGGTTCTGTTTTATCTTCTTCTTCAACAACCAAAACGGTAGGATTCGTTACTTCCGGGATAAAATCTTCCTCATCTTCTTTTTCTTTTCTTTTTTTCTTTTCTTTTTTCGGATAATCTCCCTTATTCTCTTTTTTTAACCAGCCAAACCATTTCGACCTCTTGGGGTTTTCGGCTAAATTAGTAAGGAAAGGAGTGGTTTTAGGCGTAATCAGCATCATTATAAAAACGAAACTAACAAAGAGCAAGAGTATTGTTCCAAAGTTACCTAATGTCTTGGTCAATAAGTCAGAAACAATCAGCCCATGCTTGCCCCCAATGAAAACGACAGACTCTTTAAAGAATCCTCCAAAGAAGAAAGAGAGCGCAACAGATGTCCAAATAGTAACTAAAGCCAGAATAATGAAATTTTTAATCAGAGGGAAATAGCGTACCATCATTAACCTCAAACCTATCATAGCTAAATAAACCAAGATAAAGAAGGAAGATACCCCGAACCAGTTATTAATTAACGAATTACTTAGAACAGCTCCGGCAGTACCCATCCAATTGCGGGTTTCATTCATCGGAGCAGAACCTTCGACCTGACTTTGGTCTATATCGCCAGTAAAAAAGAAAGATATCATCGCCATAGCGGCAAATAAAGCAAAAACAAAGACCAACAGACCGGCTATATAGTGAGTTGCACTGCTTCCGAAAAACTCTTTGAGCAATGCACCGAAATCTGTTTTATCTTTATTCTCTTGTTTAGGGGTCAGTTTGCGTTTTGCCATATTCTGATTGAAATCATTTTTTGATGGAGTGACAAAATTACAATTAGCACCTTATTTTATTTCTTAGCTTGAAAGAACTTAAG
>DAIPZW010000173.1:0-4322 GCA_036781965.1 Bacteroidales bacterium | reverse complement strand
CTGGTCTAAAAAATTCCAATCTTCTTTATATTTATAGCTTCCTATCTTGCTTTCTTTGGAAATCGAGTAGAAAAGATTATAGAGGTGGTCGGCTTCGGAAATGTCACTTATTTCTTTCGCTCCGAGAATTTGATAAATACTTTTGTCTTTGGGTTCGTCGTTGAAATCGCCCATAATCAGGATTTGAGGATACTTTCTGACAGAAAATAAACTATCGATGGTCGCTCTCAAAGCATTAGAAACTTGAATGCGATCTTTTTCCGTTTCCTTTTGTCCTTCGCGTCGGGAAGGATAATGGCAAATAAAAACATCTAAAGTATCGCCGGTAATAATCATCCCGGTTACGTAGAGAATATTCCTTGTTTTCTTCGAATTATTCGATAAAAGAGGCTGAATCTCCTGATGTTCTATATACTTAAAACGGTCTCGTTGATAAAGCAATGCGACATTCATGCCTCTTACGTCGTCCGAATCTGTGAGGACATACCGATATTCAAACTTCATAAGCGGTGAATGGCGAGCCAAGTCTTTCAAAACTTTCTCATTCTCTATTTCGCACAGTCCCACCAAAGCAGGAATATCCCACTCACCCGTATTGGAAATCACTTTTCCTAAGTTTTTTATTTTATTATAATAGCGATAGTTGTTCCATTTCCGTTTCCCTTCGGGAGTAAAATCATCATCGTCTTTATCCGGATTATTTTCCGGATCGAAAAGATTCTCCACATTGTAGAAAGTAACCTTAAAAGGCGGCTCTGATCGAGGAAAACAAAAAAATGTAAGGAGCAGAAAAAATAAGATAAGGCTTGGCTTGAGGGACATAAAAATTAAAAAATACAAATTATTGTCATTCTTTGCTTGACAAAGAATCTCATGAGATCCCGAAACAAGTTCGGGATGACATTAAACTTTACACTTTACACACTAAACAAAAAAAATCACTGACTACTATATTCATACGCTCCAATATCCGGACCTCCGTCAGAAATACGACTCTTATTGTCCAAATCAAAAGGAAGAGTTCTTGCAGTAGTCCAATCGCCCCTATCAATTAAAGGAGAAACAGAATCAAGTCGCAGGTTATATACAAAATCATATTTCTCGCCTGCGGCAGGATTTTCAGGATCTTTCAAGGTCGTTATATCATCTTTCACAAAGATCGGTTCTTCGGCAAAAAGGCAATTAACAAAATCATTATCATTTTCTCCTTGATTAGGCAATAAACAGTTTAGAAAATAATAATTCATCGTTGCACTTTTCTCTGAGCTTAAGGAGACCCCCGAAGAAGTCCGGTATTTACGCCCCCATATCAAGGTGTTTTTGAAATCTGCTTGTTGAAGCGGATAAATTGTCTTTTCTCCTTCCTCCGAAGTATAGGTGTCTGATAAATAAACGGTTCTATTATCTGAATTTCCCCAACCCCATTGTGTCGGACTCTCATAAAGATTGACAACAGTACAATGAGCGAAAGTATAATCCCCTCCTATCAAATTTAATAAAGTACCTCGTGCATTGGAAAGTTCGCAGTTATTGGCTATAATCTTGCAGTTGATCGCATTTATCAAGTCTCCTTTGAAATTAGTTAGTATCACATTGTTCATTTCTAACTTTGTATTCATGGTTTCCGATGGATCAAAGTTCATTCCGTAGTTTCCGTTTCGGATATGAGCATATTCTATTTTATTATTATAGCTAGTAGCGCTAAAACGAATGCCTCCCCATTGACCGGGAACATATTCATAAGGAATAGTATTCATTTTATCTGTGCGATGTCCTCGAATATGTACAAATGAATCCGGAGTTCCTTGTATATTTAATGTCCCTTCGACAATAATTTCCGCATTATTATACATATATAATGTAGCTCCTTCTTGAATAGAAAGGGTAGATCCTTCGCGAATAACTAAGCTATCATAAATTAGATAAGGTTTATTATTACTTAAAATCGAATTTACGGTTATTTCTTTCCCTTGATAAATCTCTACGTCCTGACTACTTCCCTCTAAAACCACTTCTTGTCCCACTCCATTAGTCATAAATTCAATATGATCTTCAAAAAAGAAAGGAAGGTTCTGTCCGCTTTCGGAAGGTAAAGCATCAATAAATATATAAATACTATCCTTAGATCTTATTTCTATATTTTGGAAGTAAGAACCTGCTTGTCCGTCCACATTTATTTTAAATCCTTGATCGCCATCTCTTAGTCCTATGGATGAAATTAATAGGGATTTACTATTTTTATTATAAACCTTTAGTGTGGTATAAGGGGTGTTTATTGTGGAAAGTATGGTATCAAACCTGACTGTATCTAGTGAAAATGTAAGAATATCATTAGAACTAATGCTGTAATCGTCAAAATCATCTGAGCAAGCAAAGAAAGATGCCAGCAAAGATAGAAGCATTATATAAGCTAAGTTGCGCATGGTTTTTATATTTATTATAAGAGGCTGCCTAAGTACTAGACAAGCTCTTATAAAACGCTATTTCCTGTTATTTATTATTTAACCGGAATTTCTTTTATTAGTTCAACCATATATTCCCACCATTTCTCTACAGTTGATATTTGAACTCTTTCGTCCGGAGAGTGTGCTCCCAAAACTGTTGGACCGCAAGAAATCATATCTAGTTTTGTGTTCTTTTCTAAGAATAATCCGCACTCCAATCCTGCGTGAATAGAATATACTTTCGGCTCGCTTTTGAAAAGTTTCTTATATACGTCCAATGACACCTTTAATACAGGAGAATCCGGATTAGGTTTCCATCCCGGATAACCGTCAGAAGCTATAACTTCCGCTCCTGCTAATTGAAATACAGAAGCAACCATGTTAGCAATATCCACTTTTAAAGAATTAGTAGAGCTCCTTTGGCTGGTAACGACTACAATTTTATTTCCTTCTTTCATTTTTACAGAAGCTAAATTAGTAGAAGTTTCAACTGTATCTTCCATATCAAAGCTCCAACCCATGACTCCGTGAGGAAGCGCATAAAGAGCTTGAATTAAATTGACACTTGTTTTCTCGTCAATACAATTTTTAGGAGCTTCAGCAGAAGCAATTTCCAATTTAACATTCGCATCGGTATGAGCTAACTCTGAAGATAATTCAGCTTGTAGAGTATTTGCCAATACAGCTGCTCTTTCTTTTGAAGCATAAGGAATGCCTATCGTTGCGCGCGCTTCACGTGCGATGGCATTATGTAAGTTTCCTCCGTCAATAGTAGCAATACGTACAGGAGCTTCAGATAAAAGCGTATAAATATAACGAGTGATGATTTTATTCGCATTTCCTAGTCCTACGTGAATATCACTTCCTGAGTGACCTCCGTTCAATCCGGAAACTTGAATATCAAACCAGAAGAAATCTTTAGGAGCATCGGTTTGTTGGTAGGTAAAGATTCCTTGTGTATTCTTTCCTCCTGCACAACCAATACAGAATTCGCCCCATTCTTCACTATCTAAGTTTAAAAGAATATCTCCATCTAGAAATTCAGCAGTAAGCGCGTTCGCTCCGCCTAGTCCAGTTTCCTCATCTGCTGTAAATAAAGCATGAACAACCCCATGTTGCAAATCTTTTGAAGCAAGAATAGCTAAAGCAGCCGCCATTCCTATACCATCATCTGCTCCTAAAGTAGTTCCTTTTGCTTTTACCCAATCGCCTTCTATAAAAGTTTGAATGCCTTGAGTATCAAAATCAAATTCCGTATCGCTATTCTTTTCACAAACCATATCAGTATGTGATTGAAGAATAATAGATTTTCGATTTTCCATACCCGGAGTAGCTGGCTTAGTAATCAATACATTCAAAGCCTTGTCTGTTTTAACTTCCAATCCGTGCTTTTTTGCAAAATCAACAAGATACTGAACTATTTTTTCTTCTTTTTTACTCGGACGAGGCACTTGTGTGATCTCATCAAATAACTCCCATATCAAATTGGGTTTTAATTCTCTTACTTTCATGCTATTATTAAATATTTTGTTAGACAATTTCAATTTGAAAGCCTAAAGATATATTAAAAAAAGCGATTTCAAAGTCTGAAAGACTGTTTTTAACGATAATTTCAATTATATTTGTGCGTTCTAAAAGGAAATATTCCAAATGATAACTAAGATTTTACTTGCTTTGGGTATTGTTTTCATCAGTATTTTACTACTGGGTATCAGGGTGTTCTTTTCAAAGAAAGGTTCTTTCCCAAATACGCATATAGGAAAGAATAAACACATGAAAGAAAAAGGAATCCATTGCGCTCAAAGCCAAGATTTGGAAGAACAGAGACGAAAAAATATATTTGACTTACCCTCTTTTAACTAAGTATATAATCACATA
>DAIPZW010000172.1:0-4337 GCA_036781965.1 Bacteroidales bacterium | reverse complement strand
CACGTGATTTGTAATCTCGGGGTCGTTGGTTCGAATCCGACAAGAGGCTCAAAGATAGGCGTTAGCCGATCTTTGTTTATGAACAAAAGGGCAGTTACCAAAGTGGCCAACTGGGGCTGACTGTAACTCAGCTGACTTTCGTCTTCGGAGGTTCGAATCCTTCACTGCCCACAAAAGAGTGAACATTATTGTCGTCATAGAGTTTAAGCAGTATTTCTAATTGTTGCTGTTGATGACTGAAAATTGCGGAAGTAGCTCAGTTGATAGAGCATTAGCCTTCCAAGCTGAGGGTCGCGGGTTTGAGCCCCGTCTTCCGCTCTTTTGCCTATGTAGCTCAGGGGTAGAGCACTTCCTTGGTAAGGAAGAGGTCACGGGTTCAAATCCCGTCATCGGCTCGGACTTAATAGTATTATAAGGAAGAATTATTCATTAAAATAAAAGATCAATTAAATTATGGCAAAAGAACATTTTAACCGGTCGAAACCACACGTAAATATCGGTACGATTGGTCACGTTGACCACGGTAAAACAACTTTAACAGCTGCTATTACTACAGTATTAGCGAAAAGAGGTCTTTCTGAAGTGAAATCGTTTGATCAAATTGATAATGCTCCGGAGGAAAAGGAACGCGGAATCACAATTAATACTTCTCACGTAGAGTATGAAACAGCGAACCGTCATTATGCGCACGTAGACTGTCCTGGTCACGCCGACTATGTGAAAAACATGGTAACCGGTGCTGCTCAAATGGATGGTGCAATTATTGTTGTTGCAGCAACCGATGGACCTATGCCTCAAACTCGTGAACATATCCTTTTAGCACGTCAGGTAAACGTTCCTAAATTGGTTGTATTTATGAACAAAGTAGATATTGTAGAAGATGCTGAAATGTTAGAGCTTGTAGAAATGGAAATGAGAGAACTTCTTGAATTCTATGAATTTGATGGAGATAATACTCCTGTTATTCAAGGTTCTGCTTTAGGAGGTTTGAATGGTATTGCTGAATGGGAAGACAAAATCATGGAGCTTATGGATGCTGTGGATGCTTGGATTCCACTTCCTCTTCGTGATGTTGATAAACCATTCTTGATGCCTGTTGAAGATGTATTCTCTATTACAGGTCGTGGTACAGTTGCTACAGGTCGTATCGAAACAGGTATCATCAAAACCGGCGAAGAAGTTCAAATTATCGGTCTTGGTCAAGAAGGTAAAAAATCAGTTGTTACAGGAGTAGAAATGTTCCGTAAGATTTTGGACGAAGGTCAAGCTGGTGATAACGTAGGTTTATTGCTTCGTGGTATCGACAAAAACGAAATCAAACGTGGTATGGTTATTACTCACCCTGGTAAAGTTCAACCACATACAAGAGTTAAGGCTGAGGTGTATATCTTGAAAAAAGAAGAAGGTGGACGTCATACCCCATTCCATAACAAATATCGTCCTCAATTCTATATCCGTACATTGGACGTTACTGGCGAAATCACTCTTCCAGAAGGAACTGAAATGGTTATGCCAGGTGATAACGTAACAATTACTATTGATCTTATCTATCCGGTAGCTTGTAGCGAAGGTCTTCGTTTTGCTATCCGTGAAGGAGGTCGTACAGTCGGTGCTGGACAGATTACAGAAATCATTGAATAATTTCAAGAACTAATATCAATAAACAGTTAGCAAGTTTAATTGCTAACTGTTTGTTAAAGACGGGTCTAGCTCAGTTGGTAGAGCACTGGTCTCCAAAACCAGGTGTCGGGAGTTCGAGTCTCTCGACCCGTGCCAATAAAATTTTCTATATGAAAAAATTTTTTAAGCGAATAGCGAATTATATCAAAGAATCTTACAACGAGCTTGTTCATAAGGTTTCTTGGCCTACGCGAAAAGAATTATCCAGTAGCACTATTGTTGTGATGACAGCTTCTATTATCATGGCGTTAGTACTTTGGGGAATCGATTCCGGTTTTGAGTTTTTAGTAAAAGGCTTTTATCGAATTATTTTTAATTAAGCATGTCTGAAGTTGAAAAGAAATTCTACGTTCTTAGAGCCGTTAATGGTAAAGAGAATAAGGTAAAAGAGTATCTCGAAAAGGAAATTCGTAATGCAGGTCTTCAAGACTATATCTCACAGGTTATTATTCCTACTGAGAATGTAGTTAAGCAGCAAAATGGAAAACGAGTTGTAAAAACTCGTGCTTATCTTCCGGGCTATATCATTATTGAAGCAGCCTTGGTTGGAGAAGTTGTCCATTTTCTAAAAAACGTCAACTATGTAATCGGCTTTCTAGGAGGAAACAATCCTGTTCCTTTGCGTTCGTTTGAAGTACGGAGAATTCTTGGTACAGTAGATGCTTTGCAAGAGCAGGTTGAAGACTATGATGTTGAATACACAGTAGGCGAAACCGTAAAAGTTATCTTCGGCCCTTTTTCCGGCTTCCACGGAGAAATAGAAGAAGTTGATACGGACAAAAAGAAACTGAAGGTTATGGTCAAAATTTTTGGTCGTAAAACTCCCCTTGAATTGGGGTATATGCAAGTGGAAAAAGAATAAATATTTAATTGGGTTACGCTGATATTTATAATTCTTTATATCGTTTTAAGTATAAATAGAAATCATAAAATTTTTAACAATGGCTAAAGAGATTGCTGGACAGCTGAAATTGCAAATTAAAGGAGGAGCAGCAAACCCTTCTCCCCCAGTAGGACCTGCATTAGGTTCTAAAGGGATCAATATCATGGAGTTTTGCAAGCAATTTAATGCCAGAACCCAAGACAAAGCAGGTAAAGTATTACCAGTTGTTATTACTTACTATGCTGATAAGTCATTTGATTTTATTGTTAAAAATCCTCCTGTAGCAGTACAACTTATGGAGGCTGCTAAATTAAAAGGTGGATCTGCAGAACCTAACCGTAAAAAAGTTGCCGAGATTACTTGGGAACAGGTTAAGACTATCGCAGAAGATAAAATGAGTGATTTAAACTGCTTTACGTTGCAAAGCGCTATGAAAATGGTTGCAGGGACAGCAAGAAGCATGGGTATTTCTGTTAAAGGGGAATTTCCCGCGTAATTATTAATTCAATTTAAGACTATGGGTAAACTTACAAAAAATCAAAAGTTGGCTTTAAGCAAAATTGATGCGGGAAAAACATATACTCTTAAAGAAGCTTCAGCTTTGGTAAAAGAAATTACTACCACTAAGTTTGATGCATCTATCGACATTGATGTCAGATTAGGAGTTGATCCCCGTAAAGCAAACCAAATGGTAAGAGGCGTCGTGTCTTTGCCACATGGAACAGGAAAACAAGTTAGGGTTCTCGTATTATGTAATTCGGATCAAGAAGCTGCTGCAACTGCTGCAGGAGCAGATTATGTTGGTCTTGATGAATATATTGAAAAAATCAAAGGAGGTTGGACTGATATTGATGTTATCATCACTCAGCCAGCTATCATGGGTAAAATCGGAGCATTAGGTAGAGTATTAGGTCCTCGTGGTTTGATGCCGAATCCTAAGAGTGGTACAGTAACTAATGATGTTGCTACAGCTGTAAAAGAAGTAAAACAAGGTAAGATTGACTTTAAAGTTGATAAAACCGGTATTGTTCATACTTCAATCGGTAAAGTATCATTTTCTCCTGATCAAATCCGCGATAATGCGAAAGAATTCGTTGCAACTTTATTGAAATTGAAACCTACCGCTGCAAAAGGTACGTATATGAAAAGTATTTTTCTTTCTAGTACGATGAGTCCGGGTATTAAAATTGATCCTAAATCAGTGGATGAAAATTAAAACAGTTGAGTCATGAGAAAAGAAGAAAAAACAGCTATAGTACAAAAAATTGCTACCACGGTAGGAGAATACACTAACTTTTATTTGACTGATATTGCATCTTTGAATGCAGAAAATACCAGTGCATTGAGAAGAGAGTGTGACAAAGAAGAAATTAAACTGGTTGTTGTAAAAAACACCTTGTTTAAGAAAGCACTAGAACAAGTAGAAGGAAATTTCTCCCAACTTGAATCTTCTTTGAAAGGCAATACCGCTATTATGTTTTGCAACAATGCAAATGCACCTGCAAAACTTATCAAGTCTTTTGCAAAAAAGACAAACGGTGTTCCTGCTTTGAAAGCAGCCTATGTACAGGAAGGATTCTATGTTGGATCAGAAAACTTAGAATTACTTGTTTCAATTAAGAGCAAGAACGAGCTTATCGGTGAAGTTATTACTTTATTACAATCGCCAGCTAAGAATGTTATTTCAGCTCTTCAATCAGGTGGTTCAACCATCCATGGAGTATTAAAAACTCTATCAGAAAGATAAAATAAAAATTATAAACAAATTAAATTA
>DAIPZW010000171.1:0-4344 GCA_036781965.1 Bacteroidales bacterium | reverse complement strand
TTTTAAAATATTAATAACATGATCGGCTTTAAATTTATTTTTTATTGCCTCAACAGTTTCTAAGACTGTAATTAATAACTCTTTCGCTTCCACTTGCTTTTTAGGGTTTAAACAATTATCACAATTCCCGCAATTATCTTCGGAATAGATTTCTCCGAAGTAATGTAGTAAGGCTTTTCTTCTGCAAACAGATGTTTCGGCATAGGATTTGGTTTCTTCCAGCAACTGCTTCCCTATTTCTTGCTCCGAAACAGGTTTACCTTGCATAAATTTCTCTAACTTTTGCAGATCTTTATTTATATAAAATACAATACACTTTCCTTCTCCCCCATCTCTACCGGCTCTTCCGGTTTCTTGATAATATCCTTCCAAACTTTTAGGAATATCATAATGAACAACATAGCGTACATCCGGTTTATCTATACCCATCCCGAAAGCAATCGTAGCGACTATCACATTTACCTTTTCCATCAGGAAAGCATCTTGGTTACTTGAACGGGCAGAAGAATCCATTCCTGCATGATAAGCTAAAGCATTGATACCATTTGCCTTTAATATTTCCGTAAAATCTTCTACTTTTTTTCGGGAAAGGCAATATACAATACCGGACTTATTAGGATTGGCTCGAATAAACTTAACTATTTCTTTGTCTACATTCTGATCTTTCTGACGAACTTCATAATATAAGTTTGCCCGATTGAATGAAGATTTATAGACCACAGAGTCCTTCATGCCCAGGTTTTTCTGAATATCATGTTGAACTTTTGGAGTAGCAGTCGCAGTCAGCGCAATAATAGACCTTGGAGATATTTCATTAATTATGGGTCTTATTCTTCTATATTCCGGTCTAAAATCATGACCCCATTCAGAAATACAATGAGCTTCATCAACTGCATAAAAGGAAACAGGAACTTGACGAAGAAATTCAATATTTTCTTCTTTCGTTAAGGATTCAGGAGCTACATATAACAGCTTTGTCTTTCCAGACTTAATATCTGCTTTAACTTGGTCAATAGCTGATTTATTTAATGAGGAATTAATAAAATGCGCAATGCCGTTATCTTCCGAAAAATGCCGCATCGCATCTACTTGGTTCTTCATTAAAGCAATTAAAGGCGAAATCACGATAGCAGTTCCCTCCATTAATAATGAAGGAAGCTGATAACATAAAGATTTTCCTCCTCCGGTAGGCATAAGAACAAAGACATCCTTACCTTCCATTACCGAATGTATCACCGCTTCTTGATTTCCTTTAAAGGCATCAAAGCCAAAGTGTTTTTTGAGCTCTTGATTAAGAGAGATTTTCTTAGTCATAGTTCTTTTTAATACTTCTTTCAAACAAAGATATATCAAATGTATTAAAAGTAGCAAGAAAAAGTCAATATTTTTTCGAAAAATATTGACTTTTTCCCTTATTTAGTTGCTAATGTTCTTTCAACACGCATTTTTGCGTAATCTAATGTAATCTTGAAGTGCTTTTCTTCAGTTCCGGGTAAGTCAAACATGATGTCAATCATGATACTTTCGGTAATAGAGCGTAATCCTCTTGCTCCTAACTTAAATTCAACCGCTTTATCGACAATATAATCAAGCACACCTTTGTCAAAGACAAGCTCAATTCCGTCCATAGCTAAGATTTTCTTATACTGTTTGATGATTGAATTCTTTGGTTCGGTCAAAATAGAACGTAACGCCTCCTTATCTAAGGGTTCTAAGTAAGTAAGAATAGGTAAACGTCCAATCAGCTCGGGTATTAATCCGAATGCTTTAAGGTCTTGGGGAGTAATGTATTGTAATAAATTATTTTTATCTACTCTGCGGTTGGTTTCTGAGGCGGCATATCCGATAACTTGCGTATTCATTCGCTTTGCTATCTTTTTTTCTATCCCATCAAAAGCACCTCCGCAAATAAATAATATGTTTTTCGTATCTACTTGAATCATCTTTTGTTCAGGATGCTTTCTTCCTCCTTGGGGAGGAACATTAACGACCGAACCTTCAAGTAACTTTAATAAACCTTGCTGTACTCCTTCGCCACTAACATCGCGCGTAATAGACGGATTATCGCTTTTACGTGCTATTTTATCTATTTCATCAATAAATACAATCCCTCTTTCAGCCAATGTAACGTCATAATCAGCCACTTGCAATAGGCGTGTAAGAAGACTTTCAATATCTTCTCCTACATATCCTGCTTCTGTCAAAACAGTTGCGTCTACAATTGTGAAAGGTACCTTTAACATCCGAGCGATTGTCTTAGCTAAAAGAGTTTTTCCGGTTCCTGTTGCTCCAACCATTATGATGTTTGATTTTTCTATCTCAACATCATCCTCAGTTATCTGATGTTGTATCAAACGTTTATAGTGATTATATACAGATACCGATAAATATCGTTTAGCATCCTCTTGTCCTATCACATATTGGTCTAAAAAAGTTTTGATTTCTTTAGGACGTGGAAGTTTTTCTAGCTCTAAGTCCAATCCGCTTTTGGCTTTTTCATTTCCATAAGCTTCTTTGACAATATTATGTGCTTGCTCTGCACAATCTTCGCAGATATATCCGCTAACCCCGGATATTAATAGATTAACTTCTTCTTCCTTTCGTCCGCAAAAAGAACAATTATTTGATGATTGTTTGTTACTCATAAAAGTTTTTCAGTCGTCAGTAAACAATTATCAGTTATCAATAAAAAATCTTTTAACGACTCAAAACTGATAACTGATAACTGAAGACCGACAACTGATATTATTATTTATTTCTCGTTAATACTTTATCAATCATGCCATATTCCAATGCTTCTGTAGAAGACATCCAAAAATCTCTATCTCCATCTGCTACAACTTTATCATAAGGTTGTCCGGAATGGTCAGCAATAATTGTATAAATTTCTTTTTTCACTTTTAATATCTCTCGTGCCGTAATTTCTATATCCGATGCTTGACCTTGTGCCCCTCCTAATGGTTGATGAATCATAACTCTTGAGTGAGGCAAAGCGAAACGTTTTCCTTTTTCTCCTGCAACCAAAAGAACTGCTCCCATAGAAGCTGCCATTCCCGTACAGATTGTAGAAACATCGCTGGAAATATATTGCATAGTATCATAAATTCCATAGCCATCATAGACAGATCCGCCCGGAGAATTGATATAAATAGAAATATCTTTGCCCGGATCGGAAGATTCCAAGAATAATAATTGAGCTTGAATGATATTTGCCACTTCATTATTAACTTGTGAACCTAAGAATATGATACGATCCATCATCAATCGGGAGAACACGTCCATTTGAGTAACATTCAATTGGCGTTCTTCCAAAATATTCGGCCAAATATGGTCATTTGAGATACGAGTGTACTTATCTAAAGCATTAGAATTAATTCCTAAATGCTTAGTTGCATACAAATTAAATTCTTTTTTCATAATGTTTTTTCCTTTCTTATTTTTCTTCAAAAAGCTTATAGAAGTCTTCCATGCTTACTTCCTTGGTTTTCAAAGTAACTTTCTCTTTTATAACCGCAGTTACCTTATCTTCGATTACTTTATCCACCAAATTGCGCACGGTTTGTTCCTTTTTAAGCATTTCTTGTACATAGTTTTCAAGAAGTTCGTCAGGAACATTAGACATTCCGTATTGAGCAAACTGAACTCTGGCAAAAGCTTTAGCTGCTTCTGTCAAGTCTTCTCTTTCTACTTTTATTTCTTTTTCTTTTACGATTTGTTCTTTGATTAAGTGGAATTTCAAGTCATCTAAAATCTTTGAATAATCCGCTTCGATAGATTCTTCCGTACGATCTTCGTTTGAAGCCAACAACCAACGTTTCAAAAACGCGTCAGGGAATACTACTTCTTTTGTTTTACCTAATAGATAATCTTTTGCATCTACTACAAAGCGATAATCACTCTCAGGAGTTAAACGTGCAATGTAATCTTCTTTTAATTTAGCACGGAATTCTTCTTCGGTCTTAATTACATCCTTTCCGAATACTTTATCAAATAATTCTTGATTTAGTTCTGCTTCTTTGTAGCGGGTAATTTCTTCAATTTTGAAAGAGAAATCGCCGGTATGATTCTTAATATCTTCCTTTTCGATTCTCATAAAAGAAGATAATTCGGCTTCATTTCCTTCATATCCCTTGAATGGACTGAAAACAATTTTTTTCTTGGGTTTAGCTTCTGCAAATTTGGCTTTTTCTTCTTCATCTTTCAAGAAAAAAGGTATCATGGTTGCATCTTCTATATTGATCCCTCCTTCTTTTTCCTTGCCCTTTTCGTTTAATTCAACCAAGATTCCTTTGATCATATCTTTACCTTCAACGGTTTTAGCCTTTTCGTAGGTTCCGTAAGAAG
>DAIPZW010000170.1:0-4367 GCA_036781965.1 Bacteroidales bacterium | reverse complement strand
ACAAAATGAAGAAAGAAAAATAGCCGAACGCTTACGCATCCGGCTACTAATTTTCCGCCACGATGTGGCTTATCTTTCTGGATTGCTTCAAACGAAGTTTTCGCAATGACTAATTCTTTTTATCAACAATCCTCCAATCAATTAATCAACCGGTATGTTTTTATTGATATTCTTGCTTCCTGCCAAAGCATAAAATAATAAATAAACTAATCCCGCAATAGGTAGCCAATAAGAAGTCATATAGCCCGAAGAGTCGGCGATAGAATTTTGAATAAGTGGTAGAATGCCGCCGCCACAAACCATCATCATAAAGATTCCCGAAGCCGAAGCGGTGTATTTTCCTAATCCTTCTACGGCTAAATTAAATATACCGCCCCACATAACGGAGGTGCACAATCCGCATAATACGAAGAATAGAGCGCAAATAGGCACGCTTTCCATATTAAATCCGTTGCCTGTAAATACAGGCATGTTTATTTTTGTATTTATATCGGAATACATGGCTATTAATATGAATACGATTCCAATACAAGAGGCAACGCTAAGCATAGCCTTGCTGGATACTTTGTTTCCTATGGCGCTTCCGATAAATCGACCGATAAACATCATCAGCCAATAGGTGCCTGCTACAAATCCGGCAATAGTCGCTCCTAAATTAGCTCCATCCGTGTTTTCTAAAAAGTACATCATAGTGCCCGGAATGCCAACTTCTACGCCTACGTAGATAAAAATTCCGATTGCTCCTAACACAAAATGTCTAAAGTTCCATGCGCTGTGTGAATGTTTCAATTGTTTGGACTTTTTGTTTTGTAAGCCGGGCTCGGGAATAGGAACTATCATCAATATAATAAAGGCAAGGGCGAATACTCCCATTGCGATAAACAAAACAAGATTAACGTCCGAGATTAGCGTGTCTTTACTTACCGTTCCAATCAATGCGCCTACAAGCATAGGGGTTAAAGTCCCGGTCAGAGAGTTGAAAGTTCCGCCGATTTGTATCAATTGATTGCCTTTGTTGCCTCCGCCGCCTAATGTATTAAGCATAGGATTGACTACGGTGTTTAATAAACACATGGCAATACCGGAAATAAAAGCTCCCAGCAAGTAAATCACATAGTTAAACGGCAAAGAAAAAACAGGGAAGTCGATTCCTGCCGTAGGTCCCGATAGAAATTGGATTAATATCCCGATAAATCCTACCGAAGCCGCTGTTAATGCAGTTATTTTATATCCTCTTTTCTCTAAAAGCTTTCCCGAGATAATTCCAAAGAAGGCATAAGCCGCAAAGTTCATCATGTTTCCTAACATTCCGAGCGCATTGGAATCGCCAAGTATGTTTTTCCAAATCATACCTGCCGGAGCTGCCAGATTAGTTACGAAAGAAATCATGGCAAACAGGAACATCATGGTAATGATCGCCGCTGTGTTGTTTTTTTGAGTATTCATAATAGTTTATTTAAGGAGTTGTTCATTAGATTTTTATTTTATACGAGTGTTCTTATATCGGGCATTTGTTTTTCTATGTCTTTGAAATAATGATAAGTGCCTACTTTCAATTCATAAGTAGCCTCTTCATCACAAACGATAATGCCTTTTTGATGTATCTGTAACGCGGATATAGTCCATATATGAGAAATTCCTTTTTCTACGGCATGTGCCAAGGCACGCGCTTTGTTAAGACCATTGACTATTATCAAAACTTCACGAGCATCCATAACTGTTCCAACTCCTACGGTAAGTGCTTTTTTAGGTACTTGTGATATGTCATTATTAAAGAAACGGGAATTGGCAATAATAGTATCCGTAGTTAAAGTCTTGATTCGCGTGCGGGAAGATAAAGAAGATCCCGGTTCATTAAAGGCAATATGTCCATCAGGTCCTATTCCTCCTAAAAACAAATCGATTCCTCCTGCTGCTTGTATTTTCTTTTCATAATTTTCGCATTCAACTTCCAAATTTTCTGCATTGCCATTTAGTATATTTACATTTTTAGGTAATATATCAATATGACTAAAGAAATTATTCCACATAAAAGAATGATAACTTTCAGGATGTTCTTCCGGCAATCCGACATATTCATCCATATTGAAAGTAATTATATGCTTAAAAGAAACTAGGTTTTGCTTGTGAAGTTCAATAAGCTTTTTATACATTCCTAAAGGCGAAGAACCGGTGGGAAGACCTAAAATAAAAGGGTTGTTTTCACTGGGGTTGGCGTTTTTAATTTTAGCAGCTACATAATATGCAGCCCAATCTGACATCTCTTGATAATCTTTTTGTATGACAAGTCTCATAAGTTTGGGTTTTTATTGAGTTGCAAATTTACAATAAAAGGAAGAAAAAATAAAAAAAAACGGAAGATACTTCAATGTTTGTTTCATAGAAGCAAATTGTTTGTATCTTTGTTCGCTGTTTTTTAATCTTAAATGAATCTTAAATTGTTAATTCTTTACCTCTGTCTATGAATTGGATACAAGACGTTATAAATTTCATTACCCAACCGATGGGTATAACTATATTGGTATTAATAGTAGCGGCAATCTTTTTTGTTTGGGGAAAGATCCGTTCTGATATAGTTGCTCTCTGCTCTTTATTAGTTTTGCTTGTATGCAATGTGCTTAATGTCAGCGAAGCTCTCTCCGGTTTTTCGGATAGTGTGGTTATAATGATGGCTGCGCTCTTTATTGTAGGAGGTGGAATCTTTCAAACAGGCTTGGCAAAGATGATAAGTACCAAGATTCTTAAATTGGCAGGAAATAATGAGAAGCGATTGTTTATTTTAATTATGTTGGCGACGGCCATTATAGGTTCTTTTGTTAGTAACACGGGAACTGTTGCCTTGATGATGCCTATTATTATTAGTTTAGCTGCTTCCGCAAAAAAAGATTCGAGAAGATTTCTGATGCCATTGGCTTTTGCCAGCAGTATGGGCGGTATGATGACCTTAATCGGTACCCCTCCCAACTTAATTATAAGCAGAACTTTGGCCGAAAGTGGAGAATATGAGCCGTTGAGCTTTTTCTCGCCACTTCCTTTAGGAGTTATTATTCTTGTTATAGGTATATTGGTTTTATGGCCGGCTACTAAAAAATTAGTTTCTAAAAAGAATGCAGATAAAGATAACGATTCTAATGGAGAAAGCCTAAGTGAGCTTTCTCAAAAGTATCAAATTGCTCAAAATCTCTATCGAATTCAAGTAGGTGCTGATTCTTCTATGATTGGTAAAACACTTAAAGAACTGGATATAACGAATCAATTTGATGTCACCATAGCTAAAATAGGAAAACAAGAACAACGCCGTTTTAATAAGTCAATGACTTATATTTTAGCAGGACCGGATACTATCATTGAAGCGAATGAATACCTTTATGTACTAGGGGATTTCGATAATGTAAAATCATTTGTTGCTCAATCCGGTTTATTTCTAGTAGATCATGATTCAGAAACAAATCTTTCTTCTGTATCGGAAGATGGAGATACTGATTTTGCTGAATTAGGAATTGCCGAATTGGTATTAATGTCTAATTCAAATTTGATTAATAAGAAAGTAATGGACTCTGACTTCAGAAATCTTTACAATGTAAGCATATTAGGTATCAGACGTCAGGATGAAATCATTTTGAAGGATATTAAAAACCAAAAAATGAAAGCCGGAGACGCTTTGTTAATACAGGGATGTTGGGAAGATATACGTAAGCTGGGAGCTTACGAGGGAGAAGAGTGGGTGATAGTAGGCGAACCTTTGAAAGAAGCCGAAAAAGTGCCATTAACAGACAAAGCTCCTATTGCTGCAGTTGTTATGATAGGAATGATTGTGGTTATGGTTTTTGGTTGGTTGCCTCCGGTAACAGCTTCTTTAATTGCCTCCGTGTTAATGATCCTTACTCGCTGTTTCCGTAATGTAGAATCTGCCTATAAAACAATTAATTGGGAAAGTGTTGTCCTTTTTGCCGGAATGATTCCTCTTGCAATCGCGATGGAAAAGACCGGAATTTCAGGAGCAATCTCCAAAAATATAGTTAGCCTCCTTGAAGGCGCCGGTCCTACGGCGGTTTTAGCGGGTATTTACGTTGCTACATCCATATTAACCCTTTTCTTGAGTAATACGACTACTGCCATTTTATTTGCTCCTATTGCTATGCAGGCAGCTCTACTTATGAATGTACAGCCTCATGCTTTTTTGTTCGCCGTAGCCGTTGCAGCAAGCATGTGTTTTGCTAGTCCTTTCGCTACACCGCCTAATGCTTTGGTTATGTCGGCAGGTCGTTATACTTTTATGGATTATATTAGAATTGGATTACCTTTGCAGTTGCTTTATGCAGTAATTATGATCTTCTTATTGCCGATTCTATTTCCTTATTAAGTTT
>DAIPZW010000169.1:0-4373 GCA_036781965.1 Bacteroidales bacterium | reverse complement strand
TAAACTTAAATATCTAAATTATCAAATCAAAAGAACAAAAACAAGTTTATGGAAACAAAAAATCAAACTGGAAAAGTTAAAAGAGAAGGAAAGAAAACCCGTGGTATTTCTTCTGGAATCGTTATTCTTATTTGTGCAGTTATCGCCATTTTCCTATATTTTTATTGGTTAGGTGATGTGAATAACTTCATGGGAGCAGAAGCTTATCTTGAAAGAGTTGCAACAATAGAGAATGCAGGCGGTCCTAATATGGATGCTGAACTAAAAGAACTTAAAGAAGCAGCTTATCCACCCGATAAAAATCACCCAAGCAATATGAAGGGTAATATATATAAAGGAGGTTATAACGTTATGATCGTAATCACTTTATTATTAACAGTTATTTGTTTAAGTGTTGAGCGTTTCATCGCTTTGTCTATTGCTAAAGGTAAAGGTAACTTGATTAACTTTGTTTATGACGTGAAAAAAGAACTGAAATCAGGAAACTTAAATTCGGCTGAAGCTCTTTGCGACAAACAAAAAGGATCGGTTGCTGCTATCGTTAAAGCAGGTCTTATGAAGTATCGTGAAATGGAAGTTACTCGTGACCACTTAAACGTAGAACAAAAAGTAGCTGTTATCAAAGAAGAATTAGAAGAAGCTACTGCTTTGGAATTACCAACTTGGCAACAAAACCTTCCTGTTATCGCAACTATCTCTACTTTGGGTACATTGTTCGGATTGTTAGGTACGGTATTAGGTATGATCAACTCGTTCGGTGCTTTGGCTGCTGAAGGAGCTGCTGACTCTGTTGCTCTTTCTGCGGGTATCTCTGAAGCTCTTGTAAATACCGCTTTAGGTATCGCAACTGGTGCTGCTGCTATCATTTCTTATGCTTTCTTCTCTGGAAAAGTAGATAACATGACTTATGCTATCGATGAGATGGGCTTCGCGCTTACTCAAACTTACAGTGAAACTCATACAAAATAATAAGTAGCAGAATAGTAGAAAAATATGGCAAAAATAAAAGTTAAAAAGCAAAGTACTTTCATCGACATGACGGCGATGAGTGACGTTACTGTGCTTTTGCTTACATTCTTCATGCTAACTTCTACTTTCCTTGCTAAAGAACCGATACAGGTAATAACACCAAGTTCTGTATCTGAAATTAAAATTCCTGAAGTCAATAAACTGCAAATGCTTATTGACCCGAATGGAAAAGTTTTCATGAGTTTAGACAATGTGAAAGATAAAGAAGCCGCACTGATTGGTGTAGGGCAAGATTATGGTATTCAATTCACTCAAGACGAAATCACAAAGTTTTCTCAATTAAGTACATTTGGAGTGCCAATCGCTGATATGAAAGCTTTCTTAGCTTTAGACAGCGAAAAGCAAGACAAGTATCTTCGAGATAATGCTGATTCTGATCGTGTTGGTATTCCTACAACAGGTAGAGAACAAACAAATCCGACAACCGGTGAAGTAACTATTGATAGCGAATTCAAGCATTGGGTTCGCCACGCTAAAGAGGCTAATGATAAACTTCTTTTAGCAATCAAGGCTGATAAGGAAACTTTGTATCCTGTGGTACAAGGAGTGATAGATAATTTAAGAGAAATGCGTGAAAACCGTTATCTCTTAATTACGAGTTTGAAAACAGCTTCCAATGGGTGAGGTAAGTATAAACCTATTTAATTTGAATTAAAAATGGCAGAAGTACAACAAAGCGGCTCAGAGGGAGGTAAAGGAAAACAAAAAAAGCAAACCCTAAGGGTTGACTTTACTCCGATGGTGGATATGAATATGTTGTTGATTACATTCTTTATGTTAGCGACAACTTTACTTAAACCACAAACGATGGACCTCAACATGCCTACAAAAGATAAACCTGTAGAAGGTCAAGAAAATAAAGTACAAGACAAAGATGCGATTACTCTTCTTTTGGGAGCTAACAATGAATTGTACTATTACGAAGGCATGTTAAATGAAGAAGTTTACGATGATGACACTTTCCTTAAGCAATCCGGATATGGAGCAGAAGGAATTCGTCAGTATTTGTTAACGAGAAATGAGGAAGCATATACCAAAATTCAAGAATTGAAGATTAAATTGCAAGATGGTATGATTACACAGGAGGAGTTTAATACGCAATCAGGAGAAATACAGAAAGAATTGCGTGGTGAACACAGAGCTCCTACTGTAATGATTAGACCATCGGAATTATCCACTTACAAAAATATGGTAGATGCTTTGGATGAAATGTTGATCACCAATATTGGTGCGTATGCGATTGTTGAGTTGACTGATGGAGACCGTTATCTCTTATTTATGAAGACTCAAAATCCTGATTATCTTACGGAAGCTCAAAAAGCTCAGGCTAATGGCGGGTAAATTAACAAATCTAAAAAACTAAATTATTATGGCAAGAGACATAGATTTGACGTCGCCGCAGTGGCTAGACATCGTATTTAAAGGAAAGAATAAAGAGTACGGAGCGTATGTAATGCGAAGAGATTCTTCGAATAGACATATTTGGGCTCTTATCATCATGCTGGTAGTAGGTTCTCTTTTAATGTTCTTACCGGGATTGATTGAATCAGTAATGCCTGAAGAAAAAATAGAAGTGGCACAAACGGATGCAGTTACAATGGTTGATCTTGATAACCAAGATATTCCTGAAGATAATGTAATTGAGCAAATAGAATATGTTCCGCCTCCACCATTATTGGCAGCTACTATTCAATTTACGCCTCCGGTTGTTACAACGGAAGAAGTGAATGCTGACGAAATGATGGCAACTCAACAAGAGTTAACGGAATCTAATGCTGCAATTTCTATCGCAACAGTAGAAGGCGTGGAAGAAGGTGGTGTTAATATTGCAGACATCGTTGAGCATGTAGTGGTTACGCAAGTTGAACCTGTGAAACCTGAAATTCATACTCGTGTAGAACAAATGCCTACGTTCCCTGGTGGAAATGGCGAGCTTTACAAGCATTTGTATGCAGAAATTAAATATCCGCAAATGGCTCAAGCAAAAGGAACTCAAGGAACAGTAGCTTTGCGTTTCGTAGTTTTACCGGATGGTTCAATTGGTGAAGTTCAAATTCAACGTGGTGTTGACAAAGAACTAGATGAAGAAGCTGTACGGGCAGTGAAAAAATTGCCTAAGTTTATTCCTGGTCGCCAAAATGGTCAACCGGTATCAGTTTGGTTCTCACTTCCTGTGAAATTTGAATTGAAATAAAAAATGAGTACGGAACAATCCGGAAATAATAAATCACAAAGCATGGCATGGTATATTTTCGAATGTACCATGTCGGTTTTGTATTTAGGTTTAGCCTATATACTTGCTTTTGCTTCTCTTTTTACAAGATTAATTCCGTTTGATCAAATTCGGAATATACTTGCAGGGCTCTTTGCTCTCTATGGACTTTATCGGATTTACCGTGCCATAAAAAAAGGAATTTGCTATCATAAGCAGAAATAATTCCTTTTCCTTCTTTTATTCCTTAATATTTCTTTTTTTTCAATGCTTCTTAGCTATCTTTTAAGATAATTAACGTGATTAGCTTTGTTCGTTATATTATCTTTGCGCCATGAAGTGGGTTTTGAAATATCTTTTATACATTCTTTTATTCTTGTTTGTCTCATGTAATCAGGCAAACAAACAAGTGTCGGATGATTTTTCTCATAATTCAGCAACAATTACGGAGTCTGAAGAAGTAAATCCGATAGCAGAAGATAAAGGAAACAATTTGTTGGTTGATATTTTTGAAGAAGAGGATACTCAATATTCGCAATCAATTAAAATTAAAACAGAAGAAGAAATCATTGCAGAAATTTATAGTTTATATTCTTCCAATGAAACTACAACGACTCTTGCAGCAGACAATGAAGAATCAGATCAAGAACCAGCTTTGCCTATTTCTATAGAAACTTCAAATTATCAGTTGGCAGAACATACTTCTCAATCCGGTCCTAAACCGGATGAACACTCGCACGTTTTTGATAATATAGAGATTTACTCCCATGTTAATATAATGCCGAGCTTTCCGGGAGGAGAATCGGAATTAAAAAGATGGATGAAATCAAATCTTAGGTATCCGAGGATGGCTGTGCAAAATAACATAGAAGGAAAAGTGATGGTTCGCTTTGTTGTTCTTTCTAATGGTAAAATAGGAAATACTGAAATCCTGCGAAGTGTAAATCCTTTACTAGACCAAGAAGCTTTGCGTGTTATTCGATCTATGCCGGATTGGAATCCGGGTAAACTAGACGAAACTCCTGTCCCCGTTTGGAAAGTTTTGCCTGTGGTCTTTACTATACAATAAATCAATTGCTAGATTCAAAATTCAAAATTTATTTTGCGAATGACAGAAGGAGTAATCCGTTTG
>DAIPZW010000168.1:0-4393 GCA_036781965.1 Bacteroidales bacterium | reverse complement strand
TATCTTTGCAGCCTAAAATTATTCGTTTATGCTTACCTTAAAAATTATAACAGAACAGACTGAAGAAGTTATCAAGAAATTAGCTAAGAAGCATTTTGATGCTGAAGCTATCGTCGTTGAAGTATTAGAAACGGATAAGAAACGGAAATCTTCTCAACAGGCATTGGATAATAATCTTTCTCAAATCAATCAACTTTCTAAATCTATCGGAATGTTGATGAAGGATGGAAAGAAAGAAGAAGCGGAAAGCGCGCGCCAAGAAGTGGCAAGTTTGAAAGAAACAAGCAAACAATTGGAAGCGAGCATGAAAGACGCAGAAGTTAAATTGACGGAACTTCTTTGTCAGATACCCAATATTCCTTCCGACGAAGTTCCTGTTGGCAAGACTGCTGAAGATAATATAGTAGAAAAAGAAGGCGGGTCTATCCCAACTTTACACGAAAATGCGCTTCCTCATTGGGAGTTAGCTAAGAAATATGATTTAATTGACTTTGAGCTGGGTGTGAAAATAACCGGCGCAGGTTTTCCTATATATAAAGGTAAAGGAGCTCAGTTGCAACGTGCCTTGATTAATTTCTTTTTGGAAAATGCAAGGCAAGCAGGTTATTTGGAAATACAACCTCCTTATTTAGTTAATACGGATTCGGCTTACGGAACCGGAAATTTGCCCGATAAAGAAGGGCAAATGTATCATTGCACCGAAGATAATCTCTACTTGATACCGACTGCCGAGATACCGGTTACGAATATATATCGAAATGTTATTTTGGAAGAAAAAGACTTGCCGATGAAAAACACGGCTTACTCGTCTTGTTTCCGCCGCGAAGCAGGCTCTTACGGAAAAGACGTTCGGGGACTGAATCGTTTGCATCAATTTGATAAAGTTGAAATAGTTCGTGTCGATACTCCCGAGCATTCTTACAAGTCTTTGCAGGAGATGGTAGATTACGTACAAGGTTTGATTGACAAATTAGAACTCCCTTGGCGCATTCTCCGCCTGTGTGGAGGTGATATGAGCTTTACTTCGGCACTTACTTTTGACTTTGAGGTCTGGTCTGCCGCGCAAAAACTTTGGTTGGAAGTCAGTTCTGTGTCCAATTTCGAGAGTTATCAAGCCAATAGACTGAAATGTCGTTATCGCGACGAAGCAAAAAAGATGCAACTCTGCCATACTTTGAACGGTAGTGCTTTGGCTTTGCCACGTATCGTAGCTGCTTTGTTGGAAAATCATCAAACTCCCGAAGGCATTCGGATTCCTAAAGCTTTGCAACCTTATACCGGATTTGATATTATTTCTTAAACACAAGGATTCTAATTCTTAAGAAAGAAGCCTTTCTCCATTTCGGAGAGAGGAAAAACAATCTTTCTGAATTGCTTCAAACTAAAGACGCTTAAACACTAAACATAACTGATAACTGTTTATTAATAACTGTTCACATGATTATCCGTTCTCTCAAGCGGCGGGCGATTTCTTTTCTGGTGTCTTGCCAAAGCTGGGAAAGTTCTTTTACGAGTTGAGAAACTTTTTCAAAGTCATTGTTAGCTTCAGCTTCTTTGATTTGTTTGTTTAGTTCGTCCATTTGATGGCGAAGAATAGCATCTTTGTAAGTCAGGAGGACATAAGGAACCAACTCTTCGAGCTTTTCATTTTCTTCTTCCAGCTTTCGGGTTTTAGAATGGACTTTGCTTTCAATGTATCGTTGAGTTGATAAATCTACTGCTATTCTACTGAAATCAGGATTAGGATGTGTAACAAAGCATTGTTCGGCGCTAAATCCTTCTTCTTTCACTCGCCGGTAAGCCTCTTCTAATAATTGTTGAAAGACGGGATTCTGAAATTTCAATTCGTCTTCACTCAAATCTATATATATGTATTCAATAACGCTTATTTCTCTTTCACCGTCTTCTCCTTCCAATCGAAAAAGAACTTGTTCTCCATATTTAACAAGGTAATACAAGATGGCTTTTTCAAACTTATCGAAATGAAACACTTCTTTTCGTGAAGCAATAGACGGCGTATTCTCTGTCTTTTGTAAGATTAGCGTTCTTTCTTCCGGCATTTCAGGATCAGCATGCAGTGTTTTTTTCTTCTTCAACAGTGTTTCATTGCGTTTCTTCGCAATATTACGAGCCAAAGAAGCTTCTTGAATACCGGTTATTTCGGAACATTCCTTTATATATACCAAACGAACAATTTCTTCGGGGATCAGTGCAATGGTATCCACTATATCATTGATCATCTCCACTTTCTTAGCCGGATCGTTCTGAGATTCTTTCATCAAGAGTCCGACCTTGAATCGAATAAAGTCAGTCTCGTTTTCCGAAATATAATCTATAAAGGATGATGCATTCTGTTTGCGGGCAAAAGAATCGGGATCCTCGCCTTCGGGAAGTAATACGATTTTGATATTAAAGCCATATTCCAACAAAAGATCAATCCCTCTGATAGCCGCCTTTATTCCGGCAGAGTCTCCATCATAGAGAACCACTACGTTTTTAGTAAAACGACTGATTAAACGCATTTGCCCTACCGTCAAAGCTGTTCCTGAAGAAGCAACTACGTTTTCTATCCCTGCCTGATGCATGGAAATTACGTCGGTATATCCTTCAACCAGAAAGCATCGTTCTTGTTTTACGATAGATTGTCGGGCTTGATAGATACCATACAGTTCATTTCCCTTGGTATATATTTCACTTTCGGGCGAATTGACGTATTTGGCTTTGTCTTCTTTCTTTAAGGTGCGACCTCCAAAAGCTACGACTTTACCGGAAAGGGAATAAACAGGAAACATAATCCTCCCTCTGAAGCGATCAAAGAGTTCTCCTGTATTTTCGCGCTTGATTGCTAAGCCGGTCTTTTCTATAAATTCATTCTTATAGCCTGCTTTCTGAGCTTCTTGCGTAAAGCTGTCCCATTTATCCAAGCAATAGCCTAAGCCGAACTTTTCAATCGTATCGTTGCGGAATCCTCTTTCATGAAAATAGCTTAATCCGATGGTTTGTCCTTCTTCCGTTTCGAGGAGATTATGTGCAAATTGTTTTTGAGCGAAACCATTGAGAATGAACATACTTTCCTTGTCGCTCTGAGTCTGCTTTTGTTCATCCGTCATTTCTACTTCCTGAATCTCAATGCCATACTTCTTTGCCAAATAACGCAGAGCTTCGGGATAAGAAAGGTTTTCATGCTTCATCATGAAGTGAACAGGCGTACCACCTTCTCCACAAGCGAAACATTTACAAATATTTTTTGAAGGAGAAACATAGAAAGACGGGCTTTTATCTTCGTGAAAAGGGCATAAGCCCACATAATTCACACCTCGTTTGCGTAAATTAATAAAATCAGAGACTACATCGTAGATTTGGGTTACTGATAATATTTTTTCTATGGTTGCATAATCTATCACGGCTCACAAAGGTAGAATTTTATTATGATAATCGGGAATATTTCTTTGTAATTATTATTTATTTGCCTACTTTTGCGGGCTTAAATAATTGACAATAGTATGAAAAAAAGATATTTATTATTTTTACTTACATTCATTCCTTTTTTTGTAACAGCTCAACTCAAAACAGAAATGAGAGCTGTTTGGCTTACGACTAACTCCGGACTGGATTGGCCTTCTTTTGCCTATCAAGATTCGGACGACATCAACAAGCAACAAGATGAAATGATTGACATTCTTGACAAACTTGAAGATGCAAATATCAATACCGTATTTATTCAGGTTCGTTCCAATGGTACAGTCATTTACAATTCCGATATAGAACCCATAAGCTCTTATATTGCCGGAGTTGAGAATACTTGGTCTAATTACGATCCATTAAAATTCATCATCCGGGAATGTCATCTCAGAGGAATGGAATGTCATGCTTGGTTAGTTATCTACAAAGCCGGTTCGGAAGCAGACTTCCCTAAAGAGACCTTTGATAAAACCTATGAAATGGTCAAAAGACAGGGAAATAACTTTTGGTTCGACCCGGGACATCCCAAAACCAATCCTTATTTATTGTCTTTGATTGAAGAAGTGGTTAAAGGATATGATGTGGATGGTATTCATTTGGATTATGTTCGCTACAATGAAAATATGACCGACGACTTCGATAGTACGAATTTCAAGAAACATGGGAAAGGCAAAAGGAAAGCCGATTGGCGTAGAGATAATATCAACCAATTCGTTTACTCTGTTTATGATTTAGTTAAACGACAAAAACCTTGGGTGCAAGTTAGTGCAGCCGGTGCTCCTTATTATAAGAAGCTAGACACCAAGCGCAGTCATTGGTTGGCATACGACCAAGTTTTCCAAGATGCAGAAGATTGGATGAAGAAAGGCAAATTGGACTTCTTAGTTCCTATGACTTATAACAAAGGAGAACTTTTTGATTTAGCGATAAA
>DAIPZW010000167.1:0-4397 GCA_036781965.1 Bacteroidales bacterium | reverse complement strand
GTGCGATCACGATTACTTACTTTTGCTATCTCTTGACAACTCATTCCGGTTTGAAACAACATCCACCAATATAACTGCCGAGCTTCGGAAATGGAACGCTTCCGTGAGCGACCGATAAGATCGTCCACGGAAACTCCTATTATATTGGCAAATTTGTTGATCATTTACTACTAAAGGGAAAAACATCCATTATCATAGTTTCATAAATAGAGGCAATAACATAATCTGCCATACTTCCTTTCATGCCCTCTTCAAAGACTTTTAGTGCTTCTTTTAGATCCGAGGCTTGAGCTAACATAGATACCGATGTTCTTTTCTCTGCTCCGGACTTCTCATCCAGCGTGATAAAGAAAATTTTTATCCGATAATAGTGATCTCCCTTTTCATTGAAAAATAGTTCGTTGATTCGGCATCGTTTAATATCAGAGATTGTAAACTCACCACTGATATAAGGCTTCATCTCTTCGATGATACGAGCTTCTGCCTCAGTATAAGACAAAGCATCTACCAAATAAGGTTCGGTAACTCTTCTTTGCACTCCATTCTCCATCAGTTTCTCGTAAGAAACTTTACATTGAAACCAATTCATAATTACATTCTATTAAATGAAGGTTCTATTTTTCTCCACACTCCCAAATCAGTCCTTTCGTAGAAATAGAAGTTTGTCGCTGTTCCTTCCACGATGTTTGACTCTCTAAATAAGTTCATAATTTCTGTGTATTCATCATTATTGAACTTTTGCTCCAGTTCGTACAGTTTAGATATAGACTTATAATCCAAGTCGCCATATTTGTTACGCTCAAGTAATGTCATTGCCAATTGATACATTGGATCATCAGAGCCCTTGTCCGATTGTTTGATGTAAGACTGAAGGAATTCGATCAGGCGAGAAGCTGCTATGTCTGCACGCTCATCAAACTTCTTTACTTTATTTGTTTTTACCTCTATCCGAAAGTTTGGAGAAAGAATCAAATAGCTCATTTGTTTATCTCCATTGCGGAGCTGACCATACTCTTTCATTACCTCATAAAAAGCACTTGTTTCGCCCACAACAAAGTCAAACAGTCCCTTAACCTCTTCAGTTACCAAGCGAACTTTCTGTTCTACTTTATGAAGAACTTCGGAACGGATGGACTCATAAGCCTCTCTCTTGACTAAGGCTTCTTGTTTCTCCTGCTCCTTCTTTTGCTTTAACATTTCCTCCAGCTCTTCGGAAGACACATTACTTAAATCAATAGGTTTCATAATCTTTTAATTTAAAAGTGATAAATAATCTATTTCGTCTTTTGTTAGTTTCTCTACTGTTTCTAAATCTTTTTTCTTTTTGTTGAATGCAGAATAAAGACTGCGAAGTTTTTCCTTAGATATTTTGTTGAAATCTTCTGTTTTCGCTGAGCGACAAGCAATAGCCTTAATCAGTTGCTTGTTTCCTACTCTCCCCATGGCACGAAGCCACGCACCGATGGAAGCCATTAGTTGCTTGCGAAGTTTGTCGAGTTCTTGCAGTTCCGGATTCAAAACCAAGTCAAGGGCATTACACGCTTCTATAAGCTGTCCGTTTGTTAAATCCTTTATGCTTGTAACTCCAAAGGAAATAAGCATGGAAGATTTGAACTCTCCCGGATTACTCTGTTTTGATAATAGAGTGTGGAATTTCTTAATAAGCCTCTTGTTTTCTGTTTCAATAAATGTTTGTGGCATAATCTCTTTATTTTTCAGTTAACCAAATCTTCTTTTCTCCCTCTTCCCAAATAGTATAATACCCTTTCGTTCCTGTGCTACGCCCTTTTGATATAGCTCGAAATCCTTGTATAAATACTTTTTGATCGGCATCGCGCATTATATCAACTGCGACAGCTCTGTCCGGCTCATTGCCTTTTACATGACTCATGTAAGCGAATATTTTATCCGGAAATTTTTCTTTTAACTTAAAATACCGAATAGTAGAGAAGTTATATTTTAGTATCCAATAATTAATCGTATCGATAATAATGAGCTTGGTATTGTTGTGTTTCTCCAGCCACTCATCTAACTCATCAGGACTGGCTGGAGGGAGTATTTGTATAAGACTCCCTTTTTCTTTCCAGCCAGTCCGGCGAGCTGATTTCTGAAAACTTGGTCTTCCATATTCCTCCAGAGACATATAGGCAACTCTCTGTCTTAACTCTTCAGAAAAATATTGAGCCATTTGTTGCAACATGCTGGTTTTCCCATTAGTGGAATCTCCATAAAAAAACCAAGTACCTGAAGGAGCAGGTTTGTTGAAAGCATCATACCATGCTCCAGTAAATGGTAATTCTTCATATTTTTTATTCAGGAAATTATATACGGATTGCGCTCTTATCATGGGTTTAAATACCTTTTAAATCCTTATTAAATGGCTCTATTATGAATCAATCCGAACTGAAATCGGAATGTCTTTTCTGTTAATTCTCGTCCACTTATTGCAGCCTCTCTTAAAGCCGGCTCCACATAATCATTAAGTTCTCCATAATTAGAAGCCAATGATTCAATCAACACCTTAAGATCTTCGTCTTGTATTTCACTTAAGAAAGGTTCAAACATTTTTTTACTGATTGGAACAATGTTACGTCGACCGGCTTTAACACGGCGGACAAACTGAGGGATCCCTTCCACATTCTTTTCAGAAAGAATGTCTAATTTATCAGATAATTGTTCTGTACCAATCATAACAATAGGACAAAAATCACGAATAGCATCATATAAGGCTTTAAGCATTTTAAGCGCAGGAATACGTAAGTTTTCAGCTTCATCTAAAATCAAGACAGGACAGCCTCCCTCTAACTTTATAACATGAAACTTAGCAGCTATCTTTTTCAATCTCGCCACACGGCTACCGGAAGGCGTTATATTCAGAAGCTCACTCAATTCATTGATAATATCATTTAGATTATGCAAGCTACTAACAGTGATCCGATAAACATTAGTCGGATTTTCTATTACGAAGTGATCAATAGTGTAAGTTTTTCCACATCCGGTTTCTCCGATAAGCATTTTTACTCGTCCGCTACTTCTTGCATCTAATAGCTCCGTATAAATTTGTATATATTGAGATGTTTCTACCAGTTCCCAAAAGGTCTTTTCAAATTTATATCCTACCGTCTTAGCTAACTTCTTGAAGTACGAGTCTTTTATTTTAGTTTTTTTGCCTGATGTTTTATTCTCGATAAAGAAATTTCCCTTAAACATGGCACTGATATACGCCTCATTCATTCTGGCTTTTTTCGCCAAAGCAGTTTGTTTCAAATCATTGTCAGAGGCATAATCCATTGCCGCCTGTATAATTCGTTTTTTTACAATTAATTCCATAATAATTTATTATTAATTAAGTGATAATGTTTCTAATTCGCGTTTACTTCTCAAATATTCCATATAATCATCTTCAGCCTGTTCGGCTTTTCGTTGAATCTCCTGACTTTCCTTTTTAGCCTGTTTACGTTTAGCCTTTTCCAGTTGCTGTTTAGCAGCAATCTGATTACTTTCTTCCTTTAGGTACTGACCAATGTCTTTTTTCTGCTTTTTACCGCTTGTTACGCCCTTAATAGGAGCAACATTAAGACCGTGTTGATTTGGATGTAGATTGTGCTTTTCAAGTATCTTAGCACGTTGTATTTCATCTTGAATGCGTTCGTCTTTATTGGCTACCTGATTGCTCCGGATCCGAAGGGTATCAATGTTTGTCTGATCCTGAATGCCACGATGTACGTCAAGATAAGGATGAGCATAAGCAATAAACCGCATACCGGTAGCATCTTTCTCATAGAGAGCAATAGCGGACAAATCCTCCGGACAATAGCGGCGGTAGAACTTACGACCAATATTACGGCGGTTGAAATCTTTGTCCGGAGTTCCTTCAGGCGTGAGAACCTCGAAAGGATATTTTTCCCCTTTTATCTCCAATTCTATGCCTGCTGCGGTATAAGTAGCTGCTTTAGGCGTTGTAATTCCGAATACGGAAACTATATCAAGCATATCAATCTCACGTGTACCGTCATTTACACTTGTTTCGTACATTTCCTTTCGGGATATTTTTCCTTTTGGATGTATAGCCTCATTCCATTCATTACGGCGCATCTTATAAATTTCCTTGATTTCTTCAAGTGTAGGAAGATTGCTTATATTTGCCAATATGAACTCCATATTAGCCTTGCTTTCTTTCTTCTTAGCCGTAACATTCTGTCCGGTAAAGAACCAATCCTTGTGTAAAAATTCAGATTGAAAACGACCGAAAGCCGATTCAATGGTTTTGGATTTACCGTTGTATGGCTGTGTAGTTATGGAAAGTTTAGATAGATTTTTCAGGAAATTTCCGGACTCCAGCTTTTTGTGTCCGCCTTGATTATCGTAACGTATTTCGTAAGGCTTATGCCAAGAGG
>DAIPZW010000166.1:0-4431 GCA_036781965.1 Bacteroidales bacterium | reverse complement strand
AGCGTTCCGATGCTGTCAATATCAATATCTTGATTTTCATCTTCATTCTCTTTTTATATGAGGCGAAGATGCGAGATAAATAATATATGTGAAATAATTATGAACATTTACTTAGAAATAAAAACATCATATCGCGTTTTTAAACAAAAAAAGATTATACATTTGCACCGTACTGTTAAATATGGAGGAAGCTGAAAATCCGAATAAGAGTAGGCAAACTTAAAATTTACAAATTATGAACAATGAAAATTTCTTAAACATGGATGAGCTCAATGAACTCGACATGCTAGAAGTAAAAGGTGGCGCTGGTGCCAGTGACGTAATCCAAAATCAATGTCCTAACAACGTTGCGGGATGCGCATGTAACCTTCAATTACCAGCTGAGACTTTGCAACAATCAAGGTAATCTGGTAATTATGTCAAATTTGAGAGTGCAAATTGCATAGATTTGCACTCTTTTTAATGAAAATAACATGAAAACAAGTGCATATAATTACATCTTATATAAAAATGGGTATTCCTACTGGTTTAATGGTATAAGTAAAAGTTTTTTTCGCTTATCAGAAAGCCTCGGTCGAAAAATGGAAGATGTAATCAATAATCCAGACAAATTAGTTGAACATGAATCGATAATCGGAAAGTTTATTAATGGAGGGTTTGTTATCAATAAAAATATTGACGAATTAAATCATATCAGAAAGATGAACGAGGAGTCAATTAATAAACAAAATTATTTTTTAATAATACTCCCTACACTAAATTGCAATTTCTCATGTTGGTACTGTATTCAAGATCATGTGCAAAGTGTTATGTCTCTTGAAACAATAGAAAAAGTTAAAAGGCATATAGATAAAATTATTTTTGAAGAAAGAATAACAGAATTACATATTGAATGGTTTGGAGGTGAACCTTTCATGAATTTTAAAGAAGTTATAGAGCCGATTTCAAAATATGCAATTGAAAAATGCAAAAATGCAAATATCCCTTTTTTAAATGCTGCAACAACTAATGGCTATTATTTAGACTCAAAATTAAATCCGAAACTACAAGAAAATATGTTTAAAAGATTTCATATAACCTTAGACGGGCCAAGAGATTCTCATAATAAAATTAAATTTCAAAATGGATTGGAGTCTGCATTTGATCGGACATTGGAAAATATTAACAATATTTTAAATTTCAATAAAGAATCAAGTATAATCCTAAGGATAAACTACACAAGAGAAAATTTGAATGAAGAAATTGTCAATCAAGTCAGTGAACATATCAAATTAGAAAATAGAAATAGAGTGTTGGTGATACTTAAAAAAGTATGGCAAGAAAATGCTACTGGATTGACAGAGAAATTAGAATTAGTAAGAAAGCAATTTAAAAAATGCAATTTCACTGTACAAGAGCTTGATGTCATATATGACTTTATCCCATGCTATGCTAATCGTAAGAATTATTTAGCTGTCAATTATAACGGTTCAGTTGTTAAATGTACTGCACATGATGACTTGTATTCAAAAAATCCTCCAGGAAAATTAAATGATGACGGTTCTGTATCTTGGCGAGAAGACTTCCTGAGCAAATTCAACAAAAAGAGATTTGAAAATGACAGATGTTTAAAATGCAAACATCTTCCTTTATGTATGGGTATTTGTTCTAGAGATTATGATAAGGAAAATGAAAAGGAATTATATTATTGTAAAATGAAAAGTCAAACGTTTTCTATTGAATCTCAAATTGTCAATTTTATAGACTCTAACTATCAATAACATCAATTGATGTGTTTGTAATTAATAGCGATATGTCAAAATGAGAATGAAGTACTATAAACAGAGAGATAGTATGGATTGTGGTCCAGCATGTTTAGCAATGATATGTTCTCTTTTTCAAAGAAAAATCAATGTGAATACTATCAGGGAATTAACATGCCTCAACAAAGAGGGGGTTTCTCTTTTAGGAATTAGCAAAGCGGCAGAAGCAATTGGACTTCGCAGCATAGGTGGAAGAGTTACTTTGGAAAATCTACATGAAAAAAAAATACTCCCAGCTATTATACATTGGGATCAAAATCATTTTGTTGTATTATATAAAATAAAAAAAAAGAAAAATCAGCTGAAATTGTATGTGGCGGATCCAAATAAAGGTCTAATTGTTTATAACGAATCAGATTTTACAGAGCATTGGATAAGCACAAAAACCGATAATGAAAACAAAGGTATTGTATTATATATTCAGCCAACCGAAAAATTCTATACACCAGACAATGAAAAAAGTAGCAATAATCACTCGTTGTTTCTAATAAAACATTTCAAAAAGTATAAATGGTATTTTCTTCAAATAATAATAGGGACAATATTTGGAGCATTACTTCAGTTGATATTTCCTTTTCTCACACAGTCAATAGTAGATATTGGAATAAAGGATAGAGATATTGACTTTATTTGGCTTGTATTGATGGCTCAGTTAATGCTGCTTATTAGTAGAACAGCCGTAGATTTTATAAGAAACAAAACACTCTTGCATATAAGTGCACGAATAAACATTTCATTGGTTTCTGATTTTTTCATAAAATTAATGAATCTCCCTATGAGTTTTTTTGACACGAAACTAATGGGCGATTTGTTGCAAAGAATTGAAGATCATCGCAGGGTAGAACAGTTTTTGACATCAAATTCTCTCAACTTGATATTTTCATTTTTCTCATTTATAATATTTGGCGCGGTGCTGTTCTATTATAATTTAAAAATTTTCATTACGTTTATTGCATTCAGTGTTGTATATTGTATTTGGATGTCACTCTTTTTAAAAAGAAGAAGAAGATTAGATATTGATACTTTTGAACTGTCAGCTCAAAATAGAAGTGTTACATATCAACTAATTAGAGGTATGGAAGAAATAAAGCTTCAAGGCTGTCAACAAAAAAAACGCTGGGAGTGGGAAGATGTGCAAGCTTTGCTATTTGATATTAATCTTAAAAGTTTGAATCTTCAACAAGTTCAAGAAGCTGGAAATATCTCTATTAATGAAATAAAAAACATTCTAATAACTTTTTTAGCTGCAACAGCGGTAATCAATGGTCAAATGAGTATTGGCATGATGCTTTCTGTTCAGTATATTATTGGACAACTAAACGCACCAATCGACCAATTAGTTAAATTTATCTACCATTGGCAAGATGTTACTATTGGTTTGGATCGGATGAATGAAATACATCAAGAAAGATCAGAAGAAAACGAAAACAGGCTGTTAACATCTGTTTCCAATAAGAATATACAAATAAGAAATCTCTATTTCAAATATGATCGTGTTGCTCCTTATTATACCTTGGAAAATATTAATTTAATATTACCACAAGGTAAAACAACTGCAATTGTAGGAGCCAGTGGAAGTGGTAAAACGACATTACTGAAATTACTGTTGGGATATTACGAGCCAATAGAAGGACAAATAACAATAGGAGACACGGAACTTAAAAATGTAAATCTTGTTTGGTGGAGAAATAACTGTGGTGCTGTAATGCAGGAAGGCTATGTGTTTTCGGACACTATTGCTAATAATATTGCTATTTCTGATAATGAACCAAACTTTCAACGTATTCGTAATGCAGCAAAAGAAGCTAATGTTTCCGAATATATTGAAAATTTGCCTTTAGCGTATAATACTGTAATCGGATTAGATGGACAAGGGTTAAGCCAAGGACAAAAACAACGTTTATTGATATCAAGAGTTATATATAAAAATCCAGATTTTGTTTTATTTGATGAAGCAACAAATGCTTTAGATACTAAAAATGAAAAAATCATAATGGAAAATCTCGAAAAGTTTTATGTAGATAAAACCGTTGTTGTAGTTGCACACAGATTGTCAACTGTTAAAAATGCCGATAACATAGTTGTACTTGATAAAGGAAAGATTGTAGAAACGGGAACTCATATTGAATTAATAAAAAGTCAAGGCTTTTATTATGAATTAGTCAGAAATCAGTTAGAACTTGGAGGGTAAAATGGATAAAAACAACAAAAAAATCGATTTAAAAAAAGAGAAAACTCGTCATATAGTTGGCAGAATATCTCCTAATTTATTGTTTTATTCAATAGCCGTGATTTTTATATCATTAATCATTTGTGCATATTTTTTTATTTTTATGCCATATTATAAAGTACTAGAAGGTTTTATGACTGTTATTATCGTTGAGAACACGAACAAAGGTATGCAAATAGAATGTGAAATGGGTGATCAGGAATATATTGATCCTGTTTCAATTTCAAATAAACAGATTGAAATTACAATAAATAGTGAGACTATTTATGGATTAGTAGAAGTAGATTGCGTTGAACATAAAAAAAACACGAGAATTAAAATACTAATTATAGCACATAAAAAAAACGATTGCATTTTGCCAAATTCCAATGTGGAGTATAAAATTATATTATACAAAAC
>DAIPZW010000165.1:0-4471 GCA_036781965.1 Bacteroidales bacterium | reverse complement strand
ATGGTGGTTGTAGCTCAGTTGGTTAGAGCATCAGATTGTGGTTCTGAGGGTCGCGGGTTCGAATCCCGTCTTCCACCCCAAAATAAAAAGAAGAGACCGTTTCAGTCAGTAATTGAAATGGTCTTTTATATTTATCGTTTGTATGTTTCAAAATAAAATGTACCTT
Source organism: Bacteroidales bacterium (assembly GCA_036781965.1). Lineage (GTDB taxonomy): Bacteria > Bacteroidota > Bacteroidia > Bacteroidales > Azobacteroidaceae > Azobacteroides. The sequence continues at coordinate 4,305 of DAIPZW010000165.1, read as the reverse complement.
TGTTCCTAATATGAAACTGAATACGTTAACAGCTATATCTCCCGTTGATGGAAGGTATCGCGAAAAAGTCGTCTCCCTTGCGGATTTTTTCTCTGAGTATGCTCTTATTCGTTATAGAGTATTAGTTGAAATAGAATATTTCATAGCCCTTTGCGAACTTCCAATTCCTCAATTGAAAGAAGTGGAAAGTAAACATGTTTATTCTTCTCTTCGAGAAATCTATCAAAGCTTTTCAGTAGAAGAAGCTCAGAAGATCAAAGAAATAGAGAAAACAACCAATCATGATGTTAAGGCGGTTGAATATTATATCAAAGAACAATTCGACAAACTTGGATTAAGCGAATATAAAGAATATATTCATTTCGGATTGACTTCTCAAGATATTAATAATACAGCAACTCCGATGTCTATAAAAGAAGCATTGGAGCAGGTATATTATCCGATGTTGGATAACTTGCTTACCATTTTAGGCAAGAATGTTAGAGATTGGGATGAAATAGCTATGTTGGCAAGAACACATGGGCAACCTGCTTCTCCTACTCGCTTAGGAAAAGAGATACATGTGTTTATCTATCGAATAGAACAGCAACTAAGTTTATTAAAACAGACTCCTATTTCCGCTAAGTTCGGCGGAGCCACAGGAAACTTTAATGCGCATCATGTAGCTTACCCTGAAATCAGTTGGAAGCACTTTGGGAATGAATTTCTATTCAATAAATTAGGATTGATAAGAGAAGAGTTTACAACTCAAATCTCTAATTATGATAACCTTGCCGCTTTATTCGACGGATTGAAGAGAATCAATACTATACTATTAGACTTCTCAAAAGATATTTGGCAGTATATCTCGATGGAGTACTTCAAACAAAAAATTAAAGAAGGAGAAGTCGGATCTTCGGCTATGCCACACAAAGTGAATCCTATTGACTTTGAAAATGCCGAAGGTAATTTAGGAATTGCCAATGCATTCTTAGAACATTTGTCGGCTAAATTGCCGGTTTCAAGATTGCAACGAGACTTAACAGACTCAACCGTTTTACGAAACGTGGGAATGCCTTTCGCTCATACCTTAATAGCTTTACAGAGTTTAGAAAAAGGAATATCAAAACTATTATTAAATAAAGATGCAATAGACAGGGATTTGGAAGAAGCATGGCCGGTCGTGGCAGAAGGCATTCAAACCATTCTTCGCCGCGAAGGTTATCCCCAGCCTTATGAAGCATTGAAAAATCTAACAAGAACAAATACGCAAATAACCCAAGAATCGATACGTGAGTTCATTGATTCTTTGGATGTAAATGAGAATATTAAAAACGAATTAAAAGCTATTATGCCTTGGAACTATACAGGAGTATAAAGCAAAATTACAAAGATTTATTAATTAAAAGTCGAAACAATGACAACAGAGAGAGACGACTGGAAGCCACGTAATAATAACGGGCAATCCGGAGGAGGCTATAATCGTGAGAGAAGGCCTTATCAAAACGACCGTAATAACAATAATTACGGAGAAAACAGATGGAACAATAACTATGGAAATGATGATCGTGACGGGAGTTACGGCAGACAATCAAGTAACAGAGGAAACTATAGTCGTTCAGGACAAGGATATGACCGTCCGCAGAACAATAACTATGGAAACTACGAAAGAAACAATGAAGGCTATGAGAGAAATAGTTATAAACGACCAAGTGATGACGGAGATGGAGTAAAAAAACGTAGACCAAGAGTAGGCGAAAGCCAACCTTCTCAACGTTCTTATGGAGATCGTAATAATTCTCAAGGAGGATATGACAATTCCCAGCGTGAATATGATAATCCTCAAAGGGGACGTGATAATTATCAAAGCAGAGGAGGATATGGTAACTCTCAACAAAATAGGGGAGGGTATAATAATTCCTACAACAGAGGAGGATATAATAACTCTCAAGGCGAAGGTTATAATAATAACTATCAACAACGAGACGGAAGAAATAATCAACAAAGAAGACCGCAACAAGGAAGACCATATAATAATCGTCCTCAACGCAATAATGATTATGATCCGAATGCTAAATACAGCATACAAAAACAATTAAAATACAGAGAGGAAAATTTTGATCCGAACGAACCTCTTCGATTGAACAAATATTTGGCTAATGCAGGTGTTTGTTCTCGCCGCGAAGCCGATGAGTTTATTCAAGTCGGTTTGATTAAAGTAAACGGAGAAGTTGTTAAGGAATTAGGAACAAAAGTAAAACGCGCAGACGTAGTTTCTTTCCACGATCAACCGGTTACTTTGGAGCAAAAGGTATATGTTCTTCTTAATAAACCAAAAAATTGTGTAACAACTGCCGATGATCCTCAAGAACGTCTTACGGTGATGGATTTAGTAAAGAATGCTTGCCACGAACGTATCGTTCCTGTAGGTCGATTGGATAGAAATACAACAGGAGTCCTATTATTGACCAATGATGGTGACTTAGCTTCTAAATTGACTCATCCTAAATACTTAAAGAAAAAGATATATCATGTTTGGTTGGATAAAAACATTACAGAAGATGATATGCAACGTTTAGTTGAAGGGATAGAATTGGAAGATGGAGAGATTCATGTAGATGCGATAAGCTATGTAACGGAGGAAGATCGTGACCAAGTCGGAGTAGAAATACATTCCGGTCGCAATAGAATCGTTCGCCGTATGTTTGAAAGCCTTGGCTATCGAGTAGAAAGGCTTGATCGTGTTTATTTTGCAGGCTTAACTAAGAAAAATCTGCGCAAAGGACAATGGCGTTACCTTAGCGAAAAAGAAGTTTCTATGCTTCGCATGGGAGCTTTTGATTGATTGAATAAATAAAAACGAAAATGAAGAGAACAAAAATAGCAGACATTTTAAAGAGCCCGGAGCTCGATAAAGAAGTATGTGCAAAAGGTTGGGTTAGAACTCGTCGTGGTAATAATCACGTAGCTTTCATTGCTATTAATGATGGTTCTACTATTCATAACTTACAAGTAGTTGTGGATATGCAAGTCTTTGATGAAGAATCAGTTCGTCGAGCCACAACGGGTGCTTCTGTATCAGTAATTGGTAGTTTAGCTCCTTCACAAGGTAGTGGACAAAATGTAGAAATGCAAGCAAAATCGATAGAAATACTTGGAGATTGCGATCCGAATGAGTATCCTCTTCAACCTAAAAAGCATTCATTGGAGTTTCTACGAGAAATTGCCCATTTGCGCTTTCGTACTAATTTGTTTGGGGCAATAACCCGCATTCGTCATGCAATGATATTTGCGGTACATGATTTCTTCACTTCTAAAGGTTTTGTAAATATTCATACTCCTATAGTAACAGCTTCAGATGCTGAGGGTGCAGGAGAAATGTTTCAAGTAACTACCTTGGACATGAATAATCCTCCTCGCACAGAAGGTGGTAAGATAGATTATAGCGAAGACTTCTTCGGAAAACATACCAACTTGACCGTATCCGGACAGTTAGAAGGAGAATTAGCAGCTATGGCAATGTCGGATATCTATACATTCGGTCCAACTTTCCGTGCTGAAAATTCAAATACATCTCGCCACTTGGCAGAATTTTGGATGATAGAGCCGGAAATGGCGTTTTATGACTTGACCGACAATATGGATTTGGCAGAAGAGTTTTTGAAATATTTAATCAACTATGCTTTAGAAAACTGCATGGACGATTTAAAATTCCTTAGCCAACGTCTTATTGAAGAAGAAAAGAATAAAAAAGCCGAAGATCGCAGTATGGAATTGATTGAAAAACTTCGTTTTGTCTTGGATAATGAATTTGTTCGCTTGACTTATACCGAAGCAATTGAAATATTGAAAGAATCCAAGCCAAATAAGAAAGGTCAATTCAAATACGAAGTTAAAGGATATGGTTCTGACTTGCAAAGTGAACACGAACGTTATTTGGTCGAAAAACATTTCAAGAAACCGGTGATATTAACCGATTATCCTAAAGAAATTAAAGCATTCTATATGAAGTTGAACGACGACAACAAGACTGTTCGTGCAATGGATGTATTATTTCCTCAAATCGGTGAAATTATCGGAGGTTCACAGCGGGAAGAAAACTATGACAAATTAGTTGCCCGTATGAACGAAATGGATATTCCGACCGATGAAATGTCTTGGTACTTAGACACTCGTCGCTTTGGAGCCGTTCCTCATAGCGGTTTCGGTTTAGGTTTTGAAAGGTTATTACTTTTCGTTACCGGTATGGGTAATATCAGAGACGTAATTCCTTTCCCTCGAACACCTAAAAACGCAGAATTCTAACAAAGAAAATACAACTAAAAA
>DAIPZW010000164.1:0-4485 GCA_036781965.1 Bacteroidales bacterium | reverse complement strand
AATTAAAGTTAAATATCTACTTTTCTATTGCATGTCTAAAATTATAGACGTATGTTTGTCGGAAATTTTAGACAAAATAATTATGTTACAACTTACAAAAGCAGAAGAACAGATTATGCGGATAATCTGGAACCTTGAAAAGGCAACTGTTCAACAAATATTGGAACAAATCGATGAACCTAAACCGGCGAGAACTACGGTTGCTACGATTGTGTCTATATTGAAAAACAAAGGATTTGTTACGCATGAAACTCAAGGTAAGGGAAATGTTTATACTCCGTTTATTCCGAAAGAAGCTTACTCCAAATCGCAATTATCGATTATTATGAAGAATTATTTTGATAATTCCTTTGCTTCTTTGACTTCTTTTTTCGCAAAGGAAAACAATATATCCTTGGAAGAATTGGATGCACTCTTGGAAGAAACAAAAAACGAATTGAGAAAAAAGCATTGATATGGAAACTTTGTTGCTATATTTATTAAAATCAACGATTTGGCTGATTGTTTTCGGTGCAATCTACTATTTCTTTTTGCGGAAAGAAAGCTTTTTCCTATTCAATCGATTCTTTTTATTGACCGGTTTGTTGGCTGCTTTCTTTTTTCCTTTGATTCAATATACTTATCAAGTAGAAATACAGCTACAAACTTTTTCTTTCTTAGACTATGTTACTGAAACCACGACAGAAGCAAGTTCTTCTTTCAGTTTTTGGGATGTATTGCCTTTTGTATATATAATAGGAATGGCGATTGCTTGTCTTTCTTTACTTTTTCAACTTTTTCGCATCTCTAATTGGGCGAGAAAAGGGGAGAAGGTGAAAATGAACGATACGAAAATCATTAGAAGTAACTCGAAACAAGGTTCATTTACCTTTCTAAATCGCATATTTATTGATAGTTCTAATTCTTTTTCGGAACGGGAACAGGAATTAGTCTTCCGACACGAAGAAGCGCATGTCAAACAAAAACATTGGATGGATCTTTTCTTGGGGCAACTCCTAATCATTATTCAGTGGTTTAATCCTTTGGCATATCTATACTTGCGATTTATCAAAAACAATCAGGAATATCTTGCCGATGAAGCTGTTTTGAAGCAAGAAACCCATCAAGCTGTCTATCAAGCGGCTATTATTAACAGTACATTGAAAATACCGGTATTTAATATAACTAATCTATTTTCTACAAATCAATTAAATCGAATCAAAATGATGAAAACGAAATCAAAGAACAAAGTAAAATTGCTTTCGGCATTTCTACTTCTTCCTGCATTGGCTTGTTTCTTATGGGCTTTTGCTAAACCGGAATATGTGTATGCTACACCTGAGGATAAAGAAATAAAAATAATTGAATCTTCTACTTATGCTATTGATGGAGATACTATAACTGTACCTAAAACTGTAGTATATATTGAGAAAGAAAATATTGGTGTGGAAAATACTGATAATGAACCGACAGTATTGATTGTAAATGGAGAAATAAAATCATTAAAAAATCCGGAAAATCAGTCTAATGTTCAAATTATAACTCAAGATGGCGAAGTTGAAGTTTATAAAGACGGAAAGAAAACGGTGCCCGTAGTTATTAGTAAAGGCAATAGTGCAGGAGTAACTTCTGATGCTCACAGGAAAATTATAAATACAGTAACTCAAGAAGGAAAAACGGAGGTTTTTGTCAATGGAAAAAGAGTTGATCCTGCTTATTTAGATAGTATTACTGATGGTAAGGTAAAGAGGCTTAGTTATTCTGAAACTAAGACAATAACAGATGATGATGGAAAGACCGAAGTTTTTATCAATGGTAAAAAAATAGATTTAGATAAAGTTTCTTCATCTTCTTCTATAGATTCATTTTCTCCTTCTTTTATCATTCTAAATGGAAAAGAGGTAGAAGCTTCCAAACTAAAAGATATTTCTAATACTTCTATTAAAGAAATAAAAGTAATCAAGGGAGAAGAAGCCATTGAGAAGTATGGAGAAAGGGCAAAAGACGGAGTCGTGATTATAACTACTATGAATAAAGAAGAGAAAAAAACGATTATTTCTGCTTATGATAATCATATTGAAGCATTGAAAGAGCAGAGAAAAAAGGGAACTATAGAAGAAGAAGTATATGAAGCGACAGTAAAAGAATTCGAAAGACTTAAATCTGATTTATCTACTTTATAAACAAAAAGTCAAACCATAAATAATAAAACATAAGAAAGAAAAACACCTATTTGCAATAGCAAATAGGTGTTTTTTAGTTATCTCATAAACGGAAAAATTAAATTCTTCCGGGTACGTGTTTGTATTTAAAGAATATCGCAAACAAGATGCCGATTACTAATGCATAAGCTGCAAAGATAAACCAACAAATTGACCAATCAGTAACGCCATTGGTCGTATGATAGTTAATAACGGCTTGAGCACTGTATAAACCGACGATAGCTCCTAATCCATTGGTTACCATAGTTAATAAACCTTGAGCGCTAGAGCGGAACTTGGAAGGTGTTTCTTGTTCAATAAACAGCGAGCCAGAGATATTGAAGAAATCAAAAGCCATACCGTAAACGATCATAGAAAGAGTCAGCCAAACCATACCTATTCCTTCGGGGTATCCTATTCCAAATAGTCCGAAACGTAATACCCATGCACCGAAACTCATTAGCATTACTATCTTTATTCCATATTTTCGTAGGAAAAACGGAACTGCAAGAATAAATAATGCCTCTGAAATCTGAGAAATAGATAGGAAGATATTATTATACTTAACAGCAAACGAATTAGGATACTCGTCCGAAAAACTATCAATAAATGTACTTCCGTATGAATTGGTTATCTGTAAACAAATTCCTAGTAAAGTGGCAAATAGAAAGAAGAGAGCAATCTTTTTTTGCTTCAGAAGCACCAAGGCATCTAAGCCAAGTTTGCTCATCATAGAACTTTCTTTGCTTGCGCGGGTAGGAGGGGATGGTGGAAGTGAGAAAGAATACAGTCCCAAGAATACAGATGCGCCCGAAGCCAATAATAATTGGTAATTGCTCTTTTCCCATCCGGCAATACTTACTATCCACATGGCAATGATAAATCCAACGGTACCCATAGTGCGTATCGGTGGAAAATCATTTACCGTATCCATTTTATATTTATCCATAATGCTGTAACATACCGAATAACTTAAACTAATAGTCGGCATGAAGAACAAGGCATTCATAAACATATAAAGATACAAGTCATTAAAAGTGGCAGCTTTCGAAGCCATAAATAAACTTCCGGCAGCTAATAAGTGAAGGATACCTAATAGACGTTCCGAATTAAGCCAACGGTCGGCAATAATACCAACAATCGCTGGCATAATCAAGGAAGCTATTCCGGCAGTGGCAAGCAATGTTCCGATATTATCTTTCATTCCCATACTATCCATATACTTTCCAAAAGAGATTAACCAAGAACCCCAAATGAAAAACTGCATAAATTGCAAAATGGTCAAGCGAATCTTTATACTACCCGTATTATTCATAAATACTTTATTTAAATTAGTTTATTTCTAACTTAACAAGTCGAGTTTTTTATTTGTTCACTTGGAAACGAGTATTTCCGTTTACCAAATAATCAACGATTTGATCAGCAGCAGCAACTCCTGCGTTATTATTTGCCTCAGCTGTTTGAGCTCCCATCTTTTTAGGAGTAGTAAAATAACGTTTTGGGAATTTCTCTTTCATCACTGCATCATTTCCCGGAACTATGTCAGTCATGTATTTGAAATCTGTTCTTTCTTCCATGAACTTCACGATTTCTTCTTCGTTAATTACTTCTTTACGAGCTGTATTGATCAAAACTCCTTTAGCAGGCATATTGCTCAAAAGGCTATGATTGATAGAACCTTTGGTTTCTGCTGTTGCTGGAATATGCAAAGAAATATATTGACAAGTTTTATACAATTCTTCAGCCGAAGTAAGTGCTTTTACACCGTCTTTTTCAATCACATCAGCAGGGCAAAATGCGTCGAAAGCATACACTTCCATATCAAATCCTTTTGCAATGCGAGCTACGTTACGACCTACGTTACCATAAGCATGAATACCTAACTTTTTACCCTTCAATTCAGTTCCGGAAGTACCGTCAAAGAAATTACGAGCAGAATAAACCATCATACCTAAAGCTAATTCAGCCACAGCATTCGAGTTTTGTCCGGGAGTATTCATAACTACTACATTGTTTTCTGTAGCAGCAACCAAATCTACATTGTCGTAACCCGCACCTGCACGTACTACAATTTTCAATTTAGGGGCAGCTTTCATCACTTCAGCGTCTATAATGTCGCTTCTAATGATAATACCTTCCACATCTTTTACTGCCTCTAATAATTGAGCCTTGTCAGTGTATTTTTCCAACAATACAGTTTCCATTCCTGCCTTCTCAAAAACACTTTTAATGCCTTTAACTGCTTCAGAAGCAAAAGGTTTTTCGGTAGCAATCAAGATTTTCATAAAAAAATAAAGTTTTAATT
>DAIPZW010000163.1:0-4517 GCA_036781965.1 Bacteroidales bacterium | reverse complement strand
AAAGGGTACTCCCCGCTCTAAAATGCGTGGCGAAGGTAGAGGCTGAATAGTTACTCTTTTTCTTTCCCCATAAAAAACTCTAGAATGCCTCCTTGGGCAATATCTTCAAATGAAATATAAAAAGAATCGTGAGGCTTTCCGTTTAGCTTTATGCTTTGGATATAAATATTCTCGGAACTGTTGTTATGAACCAAGATCGTGAAAGTTTTATCATTCCCGACCTTAATGATAGCCTTGTCAATGATAGGACTTCCGAATATATACTTGCCTCCGGCGGGTTCAACTTGATAAAAACCTAGCGCAGAGAGAATATACCAGGCGGACATTTGCCCTACATCCTCATTTCCCGACAATCCATCGGGCTGGTCGGAATACATAAGGTCTAAAACTTGGCGAACCCACTCGGCAGTTTTCCAATATTGCCCGATATAGGGATACATATATAATATATGGTGGCTAGGTTCGTTTCCATGTGCATATTGTCCTATCAAACCGGTAATGTCGGGCGAAGCTTTTTCTCCTAAATCCCCTTCTACTATAAATAAGGAATCTAATTTTTGAATAAATGCTTCTTTCGTTCCGAAAAGTTCTACTAATCCATCTATATCATGAGGGACTAACCAAGTGTATTGCCATGCATTTCCTTCGGTATAATCGCTTTCTCTGTGATCAGCTTGGAAAGGATTGAAATTAGGTCTGAACTTTCCTTCGGAAGAAAGCCCGCGAATGAAATTTGTTTCGGGGTCAAAATAATGTTTGTAGGACTTACTTCTATTCATAAAGTATTCATAGCCTTGTTGTTTACCTAAGTCTAAGGCTACTTGCGCTATACTCCAGTCGGCAATAGCATATTCCATACATTTTGATAAACCTTCCGCTTCCAAATCATAAGGAATATATCCATATTCTCTAAGATACTTGAGTCCACGTTCATTTAATAATGCAGAATTTCGCATAGCTTCATAAGCACGTTCTTTATCGAATCCTTGAAATCCTTTTAAGAGGGCATCTGCAACGACAGGAATTCCGGGATTTCCTACCATACAATTGGTTTCGCAGCCCATTAAATGCCAAACGGGCAATTTCCCTTGCTGCATGTATATATGTATCATTGTATTGATTATGTCACTTATTTTTTCTGAGTGAATAATTGTCATTAATGGATGAGCTGCCCGGTAAGTATCCCAAAGAGAAAAAGTAGTATAATTAGTGAAAGTATCGCTGTAATAGGTTTCTCCGTCTGCACCTCTATAATATCCATTGACATCACTGAAGATTGAGGGAGCAATCATAGTATGATAAAGAGCCGTATAGAAGATTTTTTGGATAGACTTATCGTCTGTTTTTATTTGTATCTTACTTAGTTCTTCATTCCATGCTTGGTCTGCACGAAAAACAGTTGCATCAAACTCCCAATTGGGAATTTCGGCAGCCATGTTTAGTTTCGCGTTCTCAATGCTTACCGGAGAAAGTGCCACTTTCAGATAAATAGTTTCTTTTTCCTGAGTTTCAAAATAAGCTAAACCGTAAGTTTGTTTGGATGTTAGTTCTGTCCCTTTTTGTAAGTCATTTTTATTATATACTTCAAACTTCTTTATCGGTTTTGAAAAGACGGCCGTGAAATAAATCCGTTGATTATTAGCCCAACCCTTAGAATATCGATAGCCGGATAGGGTAGTTTCATTTTCTTGAACGATATAAGTTTCAATAGGACTATCCCAACAAGTACCATTCTCTAGATCTATAATAATACGAGTATCCTTGGACTTTGGGAAAGTATATTTATGAAAACCTACACGCTTTGTAGCCGTAAGTTCAACGTCAATGTTGTAGCGATCTAAGTGTACAGCGTAATATCCGGGTGCTGCTTTTTCTGAACTACGGGTAAAATAAGACCACATACCCGACTTTTGGTCTTCTTCATTCCCTCTGTCCAACTGCACATTGCCAATAACGGGCATTATAGATATATCACTTAAATCTCCAATGCCTGTTCCGCTCAAGTGAGTATGACTAAATCCGATAATAGTAGAGTCGGAGATATGATAACCCGATGTCCAATCCCAAGATTGCGGAATACTTGTAGGTCCCAACTGCACAAATCCAAAAGGAACATTCGCACCCATAAATACATGTCCATGTCCTCTGGTTCCGATATAAGGATCGACCTGTTTAGTAGGATAAAAAGCTTCTTTAAGTGAAAGAGTGGTTAGGATAGGGGAGTGATCCGAATAAAAGCTCTTTTCATCCCCGTCTGGAAGCACTAGATATTTCAATGCCGATAGTTGGTTATTAATGAAAATATAATCTATTCGTTTCCTTTCCGCATCTTCTACCACTCCGAAATTATGATTTGTCCCTTCTTTCCCATTGTTTTTTTGAGCGTATATACGAGAATCATAAAAATAACAATCATTGTTTTTATTTGTCAAGATAGAATAAGCATCAGAATCGGGAGTTACATTCAAATCGCCCATGATGATGGCAGGCAGTCCGTTTGCATATTCTTCTACTTTAGACAGAATAAGTTTTGCACTCTCTTTTCGTACCGTTTTTCCTTTATGATCAAAATGAGTAGAAAGTATAAAAAAACATTGATTGCTTATCTTGTCTTTTAAAATAGCCCAAGTCGCAATTCTAGGGTGACTTGCATCCCATCCTTTCTTTCCGATTTTTGTAGGTTTCTCACTTAACCAAAAAGTTCCCGATTCTTCTTCCGTAAATCTCTCTTCTTTATAAAATAGGGGAGAGTATTCTCCTTCTTTTTTACCATCTGTCCGACCTACTCCTATGGTTTTATATTCGGGCAAGCGTTCTTTTAAATCTTCCAACTGATTGTTCAAAACTTCTTGCAGACCTATAATGTCAGGAGCTTGTTCTTTTAACATTTTTCCTACCTGATCTTTTCGATATTTCCATTGATTAGCTCCATCAGAAGAGGTATCATAGCGAATATTAAATGACATTACTTTTATCAAAGAGTCATCTTCCGCTTTAATCTGTGGAGAAATAAAAATCAAAAAGGTAAATAAGGCGATTATTCTTTTAGTCATAACTTAAATTATTCAATACTGTTGAGTAAATCCAATTTTCCTTGCTCAATCAAGCTAATAATTAATTCTCCGAATAGCGTATTTTGCCAAGCAAACCATTTGCGAGTGAAGTCTGTCGGATCATTTTTGTGAAATGACTCATGCATAAATCCGGTTTCAGCATCTGTTTCCAAAAGCATCCTGATGCAAGATTTAATTTCCTCGTCTTCTTGACTCGTAAAGGCTTTCATCATAATACTCATCGGCCAAATCATATCATATCCTATGTGTGGACCGCCAATTCCTTCTCCTGCTGTTCCTTTGAAGTAATAAGGATTATTTTCACTCCAGACAAAGCGGCGAGTATTCTGATATATAGGATTGTTTATCTCGACATCGCCCAAGTATGCCATAGCTAATAAACTAGGAACATTAGCATCATCCATGAAAAACTGATTTCCAAAACCATCTACCTCATATGCATAAATAGTTCCATATTCAGGATGTTCGGCTGTTGCGTATTTTTCCAAAGCTTCCTCAATTTCATCCGCTAATATTAAACATTCATCGGCAAGTTCTGTATTCCCTTTTACTTCATTCAGTATTGTTGCTGCTTTTCTTAGAGAGGTAACTGCAAAGAAGTTAGAAGGAATTAAAAATAAGAAAGTAGTCGCATCATCTGATGGACGAAAAGCCGAAGCTATTAGTCCTACCGGATTAATAGGTTGTCCCCATCCATCATTAGACATAGTATCTAAAGCACGATGTGTGTTTCTTTGGAAATTATAAGAGCCTTTTCCATCTTTTCGTTGCTGATCGCGGAAAGTCTGAACGATCAAAACTATAGCTTGTTCCCATTCTTCAGTGAAAACGCTAGTATCTCCGGTTTCTAACCAATAAGCATAAGCCAAACGAATGGGATAACAAAGAGAATCTATTTCCCATTTGCGTTCATGAAGTTCAGGTTTCATGGTCGTATAGTCTTTTTGCCAATGACCTTCGGGATCTTTTCCGTCATTAAAGGCATTTGCAAAAGGATCGATTAGAATACATTTAGTCTGTCGGTTGATCGTTCCGGCTAACATTTTCTTTAAATTTTCATCCTCATTAGCTAGTTTGATATAAGGGAATACTTGCGCAGCAGAATCCCTTAACCACATAGCATGAATATCTCCTGTATATATAAACGTATCGTCTTCGCCGATTTCGCTTATTATTCTATAATGAACCGTAGTATCTAAAGTATTCGGAAAGCAATTTGTAAACATCCACCGCAATTTAGCATGAGTTAATCGCTTAGCTATTTCTTTTATCTTGTTCTCTACCGCAGGAGATTTAAACAATCGTTCAGTTTCGGGTGGACGTTGAGAAACATATTGCGTATTGTCTTTTTCTTGAATATAAACTTGATGATTTGAAGTAAAAGAGTTCGCATTTATACTAACTAAGATGCAAACACTGAGTGAAAAAGCTCGGATAAAAATT
>DAIPZW010000162.1:0-4556 GCA_036781965.1 Bacteroidales bacterium | reverse complement strand
GTAGCTACCCGACACTTCATCGGAAAAGAAGAATGGAACGCCCCAAAAGTTTACACCTCTGATTGTTACTCCACTATTGTAAAGGTAATAACAATTATCAGGAAGAAAACTCTGAATAACGTCTTGTTGTTTCCCTTCCAAACAATAATCATGATTGCCTGCAATGAAGATTTTGTATTTATAGTCCAATGCAGTAAACCAATTGATAAAATCCATAACCTCTTTACCCGTTCCTGCCATAGACATATCTCCTGAGTGGATGATAATGTCGGCAGGAGGGAGTTTTTGCAATTCGTGATGCAAATTGTGGGTGTCGGAGAGGTGGAGGATACACATAGGATTAAGAATTACTATGATATATTGCTTTGCAAAAATCAACAGCAATTTCTATTCTATCTCTATCGTCACTTTCTATTAACAGAAGTTTGTCGTTAATGTTGAATCTCTGTTTCATGGCGTTATCTAATTGATAATTTTCTGGCAGTTCTATTGCCCATCCTTTTTGTTCGCAATATAAAATGATACCATTTTTAAGAACTAACCCAGAGGTATAACTATATTGTGTATAACAATGTCTTTCTTCACAAATGGCATCATCTAATAGATTGCTAGTGACCAACACATAAGGGTTTATATGATAAGCAAGCAAGGGGTTAGAACCCAAGCTGCCGAGTAGTCTTATTTCAAAATCGTTATTCCAAGCAAAATAATTATACCTTGATAGCATTTGAGGATATTTGAGGAAATAATATTGCCAGTTTTTCTCTGCTAGATTATTCAAATAATTATCAATAATATTTTGCAATTTAGACGCTGGAGATAGAAGGTTTCCTGATATATAGTTGTCTAACAATTGAATTGTTGATTTAGAAATATCCTCTTTTTCAGAAGTAAGAATCGTATTCCAATTGTTTTTATTTCCAAAGAACCACATTTCTCCTAATTTGCACGGTTTTGTATAAAAACCCTCAAATCCGGAAGCAATCATTGCACCAATGATCAAGGAGGCTTTGTTGTTTTTATTCCATATTTCTCTTACCGCTTGCGAATATTGTGTCAGCTTATCTTTGTTCTCCTGAGGTTTCAATTGATATATCAAGCCATCGAACGATGTAAACTCCTCCAGTTTGAATAATGCTTTAACGTCTATCTTGTCGTTTAATAAAATCTCCGCTTTCTGTGTCTCGTTATGTAATGCAACAGCACTTATATCTGTTTTTTCATTGTCAATGCTTCCAACTAAACAGTTATACACATCGCCTTGTAGCATTAATTGCGCAAATAGTTTCCAATAGTTACCGAACGAATTAATACGAACATTCGTATTGTAAACAGTTTCGTTTCTTTGTCTGGTTGCTTGCAATAAATTGCGTATAACTCGAATGAAACTTTTTAATTCCTGATTAGGGTGTATTAAATCGTATTTTATTACATATGAAAACATGCAGTATAGAATGATTCGATAGCGATTGTCGAATTTAGTCCCCTCTATTAAGCATTTTTTCAACATGTTATATTCATTCAAATCTTCATCAAAGAGCCGAACTTGGTTATTATATGTTTCATCTATTTTTTTAGTTTGAATGATTTCCGAGAAGAAACTGTCTATTAGCATTGTGTCTGCCTGATTGTTTTCATAGCTTACTCTGTGTAGCCAATCAAGAGAATTGAATAAAAATAATATATTTTCCTTTTTCTTAAAAACAGAAAAATTGCCTTTAGCATCTTCGGCAGTTTTATCCAAATTATCTTTAAAATAACACATTTGGGCAATGTAGACGAAATAATTCATAAAGCAGTCGTCCACACTTACATTTCCATTCTGTTTAGAAAAACTCCAAAACAAATCCATCCATACACTATCAATTTTAAATGCAAAATATTGTTGGTAGGTTACTTCACTGTTTTTATAGATGATTTTTTCGTTTAAATAATTTGTATCAAGAGAAGATAAAATTTCGGAAAAAGAGGCTTTGAAATTTTCAAATGCAGTCAACGGTTTTCCGCGTGAATTCATTTTGATATATAACTCATCTGTCAGTTTGAAATTGTCAGAGCGAATGTCAATATAATCAAAGCTTATCTTTTTATTGAATACAATGTTCTCCCAGCTTGCCGTTTTGTCTAAACCTGCTTTTTGAATCGTGTCAAGCATATTTAGCATAGAAACGACTGTAGGATCATTTCTCCAGGAAGACATAAACCAGGGAGCATCTTTAATTAGAACACTTAGATTTTCGTCATTAGAAGGCAGTATATTATTGATCAATTCTTGGCAAAAACGTTTGGAAGAGTTTCTTGTTTCATACGTAAATTTCTTTAACCATATTTTCACATCTTCCGAGACGCATTCAAATTCAATTTCTTCTTTGTTTTCCTGATGCACTTTTACTACTTCTTTAGGAGCAAGATACCAATGCAATAACCACAAAGTCGTTAATCGCTGTTGACCGTCCATTGGAATAAAAGCTTTTTCAGTTTCGTTGATAGTTTCTGTATATCCATAAACGAAATCAAGATTTAGAAAATCATCAGATATTAAAGCTGTTTTAATATTAGAGATGAAGTCTGTTCTTAACTTCTCTTTGTCTTCTCTTCCTTGAGCGTAATCTCTTTGAATCTGAGGTATTCGGATGCTATATTGATTCAGTAGTTCATATAATGTATATTTCATATTGCTGGTTCTTTTTGCGATTTAGTAAAATAGTCATAAACAGTTTGTATGCTTTTCAAGTAAGCATCTCTATCCTCTTCCGTCCAATAAATATTGTCTTTCGGATATTCGGTATATGTTTTCAAAAAGACATTCCGAGTGCAAATAGGAATGTAAAAATCCATATTTTCCCGTTTCTTAATCTTTTCTCTTTTTACATCAAACACCGAATTGTTTAATTGGCTGTTAGTGGCAGAATCCAAAAGACACAAATTGCTGACAGAGTGCATGTTTTCGTTATCAACCCCACTCTTTTGGTTCATAACCATATCAACGTCATCTACTATGTTGTTAAATTCTACTTGGTCTATCTTGTCCAAAGAACTCAGGCGTTTCAGTTCTTTAACCAATTCTTTAATGACAATATCTTCATCTTCGCTTTTAGAAAAAGACTGAATATGATCATTAATCCAACTTTTTTGTTTCTCCGAATCTTTTATACTTTCGGAATTTTGCGCATGGATATGTTCTAAACTCCATTTTTTCTCTTGCTTGTATAGATTGAATGGGAAATACGAATTTTCCTTGTCGCCCTTCATTGTTGAGTAAACATTGTGAATCAAAAGAATTTTATGGATAGATGAATCATTATTTCCATATCTTAATTCAACAAGAGGTTTATCCACCTTTATTATTTTACCAATCTTACCCTTGATATCTTCTAAGAATTTTGTTTTAGATACTACTTTGGATTGCAATATTAAATCCCCAATTATATCCGAACGTTTGTCTTTGAGAGTCAATAGAAAGCCTATATAATGGTAGAGTATCCTATTTTGATACCATTCTTCAAAATATTCAAAATATTCGACAACTTCTCCCCATATCTTCTCAACCGCTTCAATCCGAGTTAGTGGCTTCTCCTCTGTTTTAGGATACATTAAATTTTCCAAATACTGAGAGAAAATAAGGAATGTTGAGTATTTCTTTGGCTTTTCATCGAAGTACTCATTTTTCTTAAGGAGACTATCAGCAATAAGATCAAAAATAAATTCAATGTGCGTTTCCTTTTTTACTGTATTATCGTTTAGAAATCCCCAAAAGTCTTCTTTCTGCAATGTATTCTCTATTCTATCCCATTCAGTTGCAATATTGAAAAGCTTCATTTTATTGTACTCCAATTCTTTGGAAGAATACTTGTCGGATTGCAGCAGCAATGCTTTAGTCAACTCTGCATCTGTAAGAGGAATTTTTCCAATATTCAATCGAATAAATACTTCAATCGGATTAGTTCCTCTTTCCACAATGTATTTTATTACACGAACATTTTTCTTTTTTTTAAGATGTTGCTCTTTTACAGTTTCATCTAATAAAATAGTCAGCAGTTCTCTTTTTGCTGTTTCATGCTTTTCATCATTAAACCAATTGTCTATGTATTTATATGCATTGCAGATATGGAAAAAATCAATATTAGAGTTATCGATTATACCGTTAACAAATTTTTTTTGGGTTAAAAATTCCTCACAATCTTTCCGGGTTGTATAGTTGAGTGAAAATAGAGGTTTATTATATCCAAAAGCTTTTCGCATATCTTCTAAATAAACTAATAATATATAGAGAGTTGTAAGACGCTGTTGTCCATCTAACACATCAAAACTGTCCTCGTTGCTTTGCTGTAAAACAATTGGTTGCAAACAATAAAAGTCTCCATTATCGTCACGAATACTAAAATCCCAGAGGTCATCCAATAGTTCTCTTACCTCTTGTTCTTCCCAACGATATCCTCGTTGATAGTCTGGAATATTAAATTTAAGTCCCATTAATTCTACTAAGGCTGTTGTCATAATCCTTATTATTTTGTTTTAATTCTATAAGTACTCTATATAATCTGTAATGCTATCTC
>DAIPZW010000161.1:0-4583 GCA_036781965.1 Bacteroidales bacterium | reverse complement strand
ATTTTATTATCTTTGCGGCTAATTGACCCAAATATTATGTTAGAACAAGAACTTGAATTAGAAAAAGGCCTCTTTTACGCTCTTAACGGCAGTGATTCGGCATTTTTAGATGTTTTCTTAGCCATTTACTCGGATAAATGGATTTGGTTGCCGTTGTATGCTTTTTTTCTTTTTATATTTGTATTTAAGAAAAATTGGAAAGAAATTTTGTTGGTTTTGCTTTCGATTGCATTAGTAATTACTCTTTGTGATCAAATAGCATCCGGATTTTTCAAGCCTTTCTTTCAACGCTTTCGACCTTCAGTTCATCCCGATTTTATGGACCAAGTGGATTTGGTTTCCTTTCTAAAGAGGAAAGGAGGCTATGGATTTATTTCTAGTCATGCTGCAAATGCTTTTGGCTTTGCTACATTTACTGCTTTATTGTTCAGAAATAAAATTTTTACAATTGTATTTTTAGTTCATGCCTTGCTTACGAGTTATTCGCGGGTTTATTTGGGTGTACATTTCGTTTCTGATGTTGTGGTAGGTTCTTTGGTTGGAGTGCTTTCTGCTTTTATTGTATATAAACTCTATGTTTTTGCAAGAAAGAAAGTGATGAAATATGATCCCGTAAAGTTGAAAAAACCACTTTATTCGTTTCGAGAGATTTATTCTTTATGTGGATTTTATATCCTATTCTTAATATTTGCCTTATCATTTAGTAATCTGATTGTTAAGTTCCTTCATTTATAGAATTTTGAAAAAATAATCATTATTTTTGTCGAAATAATTGCTTATTACTTTTTTTATGTTTAGATTTATACCGTGAATTTGTGAACCTCTAAATAAACTTATTAAAAAGTAAAGCTATGAAGACAATAACATTTAATGAGCTTCGAAAGATCAAAGACAGTTTGCCAGACGGGACCATCCGTCGGATTGCAGAAGAATTAGGACTTTCCGTAGAAACCGTTCGAAATTATTTCGGAGGAGTGAATCAAACCGCAGGAGATAACGGAGGTATCCATATTGAACCAGGTCCCGACGGAGGAATTGTTATGTTGGACGACCCAACTATCCTGGAAAAAGCATTAATTATCCTAGGAGAAACTAATCATAATGTAAGCTCTATATCCGCAAACGTATAATTATAAAAAGGGATAACGAGGAGTTGTCCCTTTTTAATTCTTACCTAATAGTATTCCCATAATGGAAAAAGATAAATTGGTTACTTTGGCAATTCATACTTACCAAAAAGCACAAATGTTGAAAATGCTTCTGGAGGATCAAGGCATTGAAGTGAGTTTGCATAATGTAAATCTTATTCAGCCTGTTGTTTCGGCCGGAGTGAGGATAAGAATCAAAGAAACCGACCTTCCCGCTGCATTAAAATTCATTGAAGAGAACCAAACATTAGTCAATGATATAGAAAATCAGGCTATTACGTCCAATAATATCTTGATTCCTATTGATTTTACGGATTATTCCATCCAAGCTTGTGAGATAGGTTTTCATTTTGCTCATGATATAGGAGCAGAAGTCACTTTGCTTCATGCTTGTTACTCTCCGTATGAATTTTTCAAAACGATAGATTTGACTCAAGGTCTATTCAATCCGATTCAGCAAAAGGAAGAAGAAAACAAAGCCTTGCGAAAAAAGGCAAAGAAAGAATTAACTAAGCTGAAACAATACATTAAAGATAAGATTGCAACAGGCGAATGGGAGGATGTGAGCTTTCGGACTGAACTTGCTTATGGTTTGCCCGAAGATGAAATAGCTGCTTATACTAAATACAATCCTGTTTCCTTAATTATTATGGGAACTCGTGGTAAAGAGAGGAAAGATATGGAGTTAATTGGAAGCGTAACAGCCGATGTAATTAATCAAACTCATTTCCCTGTTCTTGCTATCCCTGAAAATACTCCTTTTAGGAATCTAAAAGACATTAAAAAAATTGCATTCGCTACTAGTTTTGACCAAAAGGACTTGATAGTAATGGATTCTTTGATTAAAATGTTTCAATCATTTTCGATAGAATATTATCTTTTCCATTTATCTCATAAAAAAGATGCTTGGGACGAAGTTAAATTGGCGGGTATCAAAGAATATTTTGCCAATTTATATCCCGAAGTGACTATTCATCATGAAATTATCGATGCCGGAAATTTTCTTTCTTCCTTAGAAGATTTCACTCAAGTTCATGGGATAGATATTATTTCTCTTGCGAGCAACCGAAGAACCATTGTCTCTCGTCTTTTTAACCCTAGTGTTGCTCATAAAATGCTATTTCACACAGATACTCCCTTGTTAGCATTTCGTTCATAAGAAAAAGGCACCGTGATGATGCCTTTTCTGACCCCTTGTTTATTCTGTTGGGGAATTTTTCTTTTAATTGGTGCTTAGTTTTAGCCTAAGTAGCTTTTTAACAAGTCGTTTTTGGTGCTTGTTTTTAATCTTCTGATTGCTTTTTCCTTAATCTGTCTTACTCTTTCGCGAGTTAATCCGAACTTGTCGCCGATTTCTTCCAAAGTTAGCTCTTGACAGCCGATTCCGAAGAACATCTTAATAATGTCTCGCTCTCTATCGCTCAAGGTGGTTAGCGCGCGATGTATCTCTTTAGATAAAGATTCGTTTATCAACGTGCGATCCGACATGGGAGCATCATCATTGACTAATACATCCAGCAAATTGTTGTCTTCTCCTTCAACAAAAGGAGCATCAACCGAAATGTGGCGACCCGAAACCTTTAAGGTGTCCGAAATCTTATCTACAGGAATATCTAATTCGTCTGCAAGTTCTTCAGGAGAGGGTCTTCTTTCGTGTTCTTGCTCGAATTTAGAAAATGCTTTGGTAATCTTGTTTAAAGAGCCTACCTGATTCAAAGGCAAGCGTACAATTCTGGATTGTTCAGCCAAAGCTTGTAGAATAGATTGACGAATCCACCAAACGGCATAGGAGATAAACTTGAATCCGCGTGTTTCATCGAACTTTTCAGCAGCCTTAATAAGTCCTAGGTTGCCTTCATTAATTAAATCCGGCAGACTTAGTCCTTGATTTTGGTACTGTTTTGCTACTGAAACTACGAATCGAAGGTTGGCGCGCGTTAGTTTTTCTAAAGCTGCACGATCTCCTCGGCGAATAGCCTGTGCTAACTCAACTTCTTCCTCAACAGTAATTAAGTCTTCACGACCTATTTCTTGAAGATACTTGTCAAGCGAAGCACTTTCGCGATTGGTAATTGACTTTGTGATTTTTAATTGTCTCATTCAAATAAACTTTCTATATGAGATGTATTTTGGGAACCGGCAAAGGTACAAAATATTTTTGCTAATTCCCAATATGCATCTGCTTTTTTTATTTTAATTGCTTAGGTCAATGGCAAAATAAATAATTTTTCCGTCAGAATAACAACCTCTGACGAATAATCCTCGATCGTCATTGTCTTGTTTCATGATGGAACCGATTATGCTTTCCACATCATTGGGCGAATAGACTTTGCTTCGGTTCAAGGTTAGGATGATAAAGCCTTCTTCTATGCCCAAGTCTTTCAGTTTGCCGTTTTTCAAGGAACTAACTTCCACTCCGTAGTTAATTCTTAACTTGCTTCGGTTTTTGTCGGACAAAGTTTTTAGTTCAGCCCCCAAGACATCTGTTGCTTTGACTGCTTTAATGACGTCAGTCGTGCCTTGGTTGTTTGTTAATTTCACTTCATAGCTCAATTCTTCCCCTTTTCGGTTTATTCCTACATGTATCTTATCGCCCGGATTGTAACGAGCTAGTTGTGCTTTTAATTCAGTATAGTTTTTCACCCGATGTCCATTGATAGAGATGATAACATCCCCTTCTTTTATTCCGGCAGACTCGGCAGAACTTTTAGAAGAAAAGCTATCTATATAAACACCATCTTTTACTTTTAATTTATCATAGGTGTCGGGATCTTTTTCTTTAAGAGCCGGCAACTCGCTGACTATTATTCCCAACAAAGCTCGCTGCACAGTTCCATGTTCCTTTAAGTCGGTAACCACTTTCTTGGCTATATTGATAGGTATGGCAAACGAATAGCCGACAAAGTTGCCCGTTTCAGAGTAAATAGCCGTGTTGATGCCCACCAATTCACCTCGTGTGTTTACAAGTGCCCCTCCACTATTTCCGGGATTTACGGCAGCATCGGTTTGTATATAGGATTGTATCTTATCTTGGACCCGATTTGAATTTCGATAAGGGTCATCCATAATATTTCCTCGCTCTTTGGCACTGACGATTCCGCTTGTAACGGTAGATGTAAGGTTGAAAGGGTTGCCAATAGCCAATACCCATTCGCCAATTTTTAGTTTATCCGAGTCGCCAAAGGGAATAAGTTCAAAGTCTTCGCCTTCTATCTTTAATAATGCCAAATCTGTGGTTTCGTCTCTGCCTATTAGTTCTGCTGTGTAAATATCTCCTTCATTCGTAGTTACTTCAATTTCATCAGCACCCGCTATCACGTGATTGTTAGTTATGATATATCCATCTCGGGAAATAATAACTCCCGAACCAAACCCGACACGTGGCTGACTATATCCGAAAAGCCACTCATAAGGATCTACATATCCTTGAGAACG
>DAIPZW010000160.1:0-4596 GCA_036781965.1 Bacteroidales bacterium | reverse complement strand
CTTTTGTATTTCAATTTTATATCTTTGTGGGAATATAAATTATATACTATTATGAATAACTTAACGGCTAATCAAGTTGTCGATTGGGCAATTGATTTTTTAAAGAAAGCAGATGAAGAACTAACTCAAGAAGAAGTAAAAGAACAAAAAAAGTATGCTTCCTTGATCACTACTCCCGAGTACAAAACATTTCTTACGACCATGTTAGATGAATCTTCTCAGATTAGAGATTCGAAGAAACTAAACAAACGGGTAAGACAAATCATTCAAGAATATGGCATTCCTGATTTTTTCGGGTCTTTTGATAGAGTACTCCTAAAACTCTACATGAGTATCGGGCATTACTTCCCTTATATTGCCATACCTATCCTGAAGCAAAAGTTAAGACAAGAGACCAATAAGATTATTATTGCGGAAGAACGTCCGAAACTTACGCAACACTTAAAATCACGCACGGAAAATCAGATAGGACAAAACGTAAATTTATTAGGAGAAGTAGTATTAGGAGATGGAGAAGCGAACAATCGCTATCAACATTATTTAGAAGCACTAGAAGAACCGGATATTAATTATATTTCAATCAAACTTTCGGGAATTTATGCTCAAATACATTCTCTCAGCTATGAGCAAAACAAAAAAGACCTTATTGAAATGGTGGCTAATATCTATCAAAAAGCCATCGACAACCCTTATATAGAGAATGGAAAGCCTCGTGCTAAGTTTGTGAACCTAGATATGGAAGAATATAAAGATGTTGAGCTAACTATCGATGTATTTTTGGAAGTAATGAGCCTGCCTCAATTTAAAAATTATACTGCCGGACTAGTTATTCAAGCTTATTTACCTGACGCGGAAGGTTTATTAAATCGTTTGCTCGCTTTTGCTCGCAAAAGAGTCGAAGAAGGAGGAGCATTATTAAAGGTACGTTTAGTGAAAGGTGCTAATTTACAAATGGAAAGCGTAATATCCTCTTTAAAAGGTTGGGAAAACCCAATTTATAAATCCAAAGTGGAGGTAGATGCAAACTACCTTCACTTATTGGACATTGCTCTTAAACCTGAAAATGCCCAAGTTTGTCATGTGGGAGTTGCTTCTCATAATTATTTCACGATAGCTTATGCACATTTATTAGGGAAAGAAAATGGAGTCAGCGAGTGTGTAACTTTCGAAATGCTGGAAGGAATGGCGAATAACTTGCCACGCGTGATGCGTAAGATGGAGAAACAGATTATTCTTTATACTCCGGTGGTAAAAGCGAAGTCGTTTTTGAACGCTATATCCTATTTGGTGCGCCGTTTGGACGAAAACACCGGAAAAGACAACTTCCTAAGTTATTCTTTTAACCTTCAATTGGACAGTCCGCAATGGATTTTCTTAAGAGATCAGTTTATTCAAGCCTTCACCATCAAAGATACAGTCAGAACTGAAGCATTCCGCAAGCAAAACAGGAATGAAAAACCCGAACCGGTCCCTTATACCGGAACTTTTAAGAATGAACCTGACACAGATTTAGATCTTCCTTGGAATCGCGAATGGGCTTTAAATATTTTGAATAAATGGGAAAAGGGAGTAAGCCAACAAAACTTTATCGTTCCCGTACAAATCGGCGAAAAAGAAGTTACCACCGAACACAAGAAACTATATAAGGACAAAAGCAAAGAGATTCAAGTTACTTTCTGCGAAGCTAATTTAGCAACAGACGAACAAGTCAAAGAAATCATCGTTATTGCTGAAAAAGATGTTTCGGAATGGAGAAAAACTCCACTGAAGAAACGTGCAGATATACTTTATAAAGTTGCAGACAAGCTTGCTGCTAAAAGAGGAGAGCTGATTGGCTGTATGTCTTCCATAACCGGCAAGACTTTTACCGAAGGAGATGTTGAAGCTTCCGAAGCGATTGATTTTTGTCGCTATTATCCTACCACAATGCAAGCTTTTGAGGACTTGGAAGGAGTAACATATACCCCGAAGGGAATAGTTTTAGTTATTCCTCCTTGGAACTTTCCTTTGGCTATTCCAGTCGGAGGTGTAGCCTCAGCCCTTTCCGGCGGAAATACAGTTATCTTAAAGCCCGCCACAGTTGCTCTTCCTGTCGCATGGGAGTTTGCAAAATGTTTTTGGGAAGCAGGCGTTCCTAAAGATGCCCTGCAAGTAGTTTGTCCTGCCGATCGTAATTCCTTGAACGAACTGACCTCTCATCCTTCTATTAAACATATTATCCTAACAGGAGGAACTGATACTGCTTTCAGACTATTAAAAAATAGTCCTCGCACTCCTCTTTCGGCAGAAACCGGAGGAAAAAATGCAATTATACTGACCGGAAACGGAGATCAAGATCATGCTATTCTGAATATCGTTTCCTCTGCTTTTGGTAATGCCGGACAAAAATGTTCTGCCTGTTCCTTATTATTATTGGATAAGAAGATCTACGAAGACGAAGCATTTCGCAATAAATTAAAAGATGCTGTTCTCAGTATGCATACGGGAAGTGTTTGGGATACTATGAATGTTGTGGGCCCAATGATAGATAATGACAATGAAAAACTATTGCATGCCATAAATAACTTGGAAGCCGGAGAATTTTGGCTAGTTCCTCCCGTATTTGCTGATGAATCTCGATATATTCTTAAGCCAACTGTGAAATGGGGAGTGAAACCCGGAAGTTTTACTTTCGTCAATGAACTTTTTGCTCCTTTACTTTCAGTAGTATGTATAGACAATTTGGAACAAGGACTAGAATTTGCCAATTCTTCAGCCTATGGATTGACTGCAGGATTGCAGAGTCTTAACCAAGAGGAGCAACAATTATGGAAAAATACCATAGAAGCCGGCAATCTTTATATAAATAGAGGGATAACGGGTGCGATTGTAAACCGCCAGCCATTTGGAGGAATGAAACGTTCAGCCTTTGGAGGCGGAATTAAAGCAGGCGGTCCGAACTATGTATCCTGTTTTGTCGAGTTCGAAGAACGAGATTATCCCGAAGGCAAACTGAATTTTGCTCTGGATAGCTATCAAAAAGCATGGAAGGAAGTATTCTCCAAAGAAGAAGACATCAATCATATTTATGGAGAACAGAATACTTTCCGTTATCTTCCTTTAAAATCGATGGCATTCCGTATTCATGAAGAAGATAAGCTAACAGATGTGTTGATGATATTAAATGCTTCCATCGTTGCGCGTACTCCTTTAATTATAAGTATAGACACTAACCATGCTTTATTAGAGGAAATAAAAAAAGCAATCATTCCGACAATGAAAGCAAAAATTATTCTTCAAGATGAAAAGGAATTCTTAGTCGAAATGAATAAGTGTGAACGGATTCGCACCTGTTCTCCTGAACTAAGTGACGCTTTTTATGCCCGCGCTGCCGAATTAGGCAAACATATTGCCTATAATAAACCTATGGCAGAAGGTCGTCTTGAACTTCTTCACTATCTAAAAGAACAAAGTATCTCTTTCGAATACCATCGCTATGGTAGTATTTTCGGAGAAGAAGCATAAAACCTTTTTATTTAAGGTTTTTTCCTATCCTAAGTCCCTCCCCTGTACGGAGAGGGACTTTTTTTATTTCATTTTGCAATCTCGACTTGTCAATATCAAACATGATTTAACCTAAATAAGATGCATTTTTGTTACAAACCAATCTCGACGGTTACACGCTTATTAAGATACAATTAACTCCTATTTTTCTAGCCAAAATAATTTGTAGAGCAGTTTTTTCACCTCTATTTTTGTATTGTCAAAACGAAATAATTAACAATATAAAATATACAATTATGACAACAACAGAATTTCAAAACAAGGTATTAGATCTACAATCAAACATGTTCAGTTTTGCGATGATGTTAACGGCTAACAAAGACGATGCGCAAGACCTAGTTCAAGACACAACCTTAAAAGTGTTGGACAATCAGGACAAGTTTACCGAAAACACCAACTTCAAAGGGTGGGTATTAACTATCATGCGTAATATCTTCATTAACAACTATCGCAAGATGGTAAGAAGTCAGACAGTTGTCGATCAAACTGAAGATCTTTACCATTTGAATCTTCCTCAAGACTCAGGTTTTGAAACACCCGAAGGTTCTTTAGACGTAAAAGAGATAAACGTTGCTATTAATGACCTACCTTATGACTTAAAAACTCCTTTCTCTATGTTTTTGGCAGGTTATAAATACCACGAAATAGCAGATAAATTGGGATTACCTTTAGGAACTATTAAAAGTCGTATTTATTTTGCTCGCCAATCTCTACAAAAAACATTGAAAGATATGAGATAAATAAGATTAGATAATACATGCTGTAATTTAAAAATGGCTCTTCCTTGCTAAACAAGCATTGCGAAGGGTCGTTTTTTTGTTCTTTTCTCCCTGCAAACCTCTTTTTTAATTTCCTCATCCTACATCCCCCTCCTTGCAAGAGAGGGACTTTTTTATTTTCCTTTTCTTTTTACTCCCTCTCCTGTTGGAAAGAGCAAGGGGTGAGGAGTTTTGAAAATTATACTCTTTATTTTAAAAAATACAAAGGGAATATTTCCGAAAATGTAACTATTCAGCCGCGAATATAAGCATAAAATCTAGATTTACAGATATA